>JBJOJU010000109.1:0-5004 GCA_046046485.1 Chloroflexota bacterium
GATTTCCGGGACCACGCCGTCGAGGCGCGACAACGTCTTCCAGACATCGCGCCGGCGACTGCCGGTGTCGACCACGGTCACCAGCCCGGTGCGCAGCGTATCCAAGAAGCTATATTGCACACCCCAAGTCGCGATAATCTCGGGCGAACGCACCACAATCAATTCGTCGCGGGCGCGGGTCATGGCGACATACAGCACCCGGCGTTCTTCTTCGATCTCGTCTTCGTCGCGGGCGCCGCTGTGCGGGTACTGCCCGACGTCGGCCCGCGCCAGATAGACCACTTCGGCTTCGCTGCCTTTGGCCGCGTGCACGGTCGAAATCGTCACGCAGTCGGTGCTCGGGTTCACCTGTGTCGCGTGCAGCGGGTCGAGCACAAACTCTTCGACAAACGCCGCCAACGACCCGAACCGCGCCGCGATCCGCACCAGCAACTCGAGGTCACGTTTGCGCTGTTCCCATTGCTCGTACTGATATTTCACCGCCAGCAGTGGATCGAGTGCCTCGACCACCGCCGCCACCTGCGCCGCCGTCGAATCGCCGTGAGCCAACAGGTGCAGCAACGGCATCGCCGGCCCACGCGGGTCCGATTTCGCGTGGAACAAAAACTCGGCTGCCTGCTGGAGCGTCTCGCACGCCCCGACCTGCTGCACCCAGCGCTCCGCCGTCCGATCGCCCACCCCGCGCCACAGCGTCAGATAGCGCATCCAGGCGACTTCGTCGTTGAGATTCAGTGCCACGCGCAACACGCACAAGACATCGCGGACATGCGACGCCTTCAGCAGGCTCGTACCACCCACAAAGACATAGGGGATACCTTTTTCGATACACGCCGACTCGACCGTCCGCGCCGCGAACGCCGTGCGTACCAAAACCACGTGCGCAAGCCACGGCGCCCCGCCGTCGTGGCGGCGGGCGATGTCGTTGGCGATCCAGACGCCCTGTCCGAGGTCGTCGTCACATTCGATCAACAACGGCTTGATGCCCCGCCCGCGCACCGCGTGGAGTTCTTTGTTGTAGCGCAAGGGCGATTCGGCCAGCAGCCAGTTGCTCGCATCGAGGATGTCTTGGGTCGAACGGTAGTTTTCCGTCAAAAAATAGACCGCAGCGCCTTTGACCCGCTCGGCGAAACTATGCACCGTCTTGAAATCAGCGCCGCGGAACGCATAGATACTCTGCGCGTCGTCGCCCACACAAAACAGCGTCGCCTTCTGGCGCAGGGCATGCAGCAACTGCCACTGCAGCGTGCTGGTGTCCTGGATTTCGTCGACCAACACGTGCAAAATCCGCCCGACGATGCGCTCGCGGACCTCTCTGCGCCCGATGAGCACCGTGGCGCAGCGCCGCAAGATATCGTCGAAATCGAGGTAATGCGCCTGTTCCTTGCGCGCTTCGTACGCACTCAAGACGGCCATCACGTTGGCCAGCTGCTGCTCGTCGAAGAGCTTCTGCGTCTCGAGATACTCTTGGACGGGGATATTCGCATTGCGGGCATACGACAACCACGACACCAGCTGCGAGGCTTTGGGGAGCACCGACGCCCGGTCGTCGTCGGTGGGGATTACCCGCCCACGCGCCAGTTTCATCAGCTGCTCGCGGTCGTCTTCGTCGATCACGGTGTACGACCGCAGATCGAACGCATCCGGCTCCATCCGCATCAAATCGAGGCAGATCCGGTGAAAGGTCCCCACGCGCAGCCGTTCCGCCACCTCGCCCACTTCAGCCGTCAACCGCTCGCGCAGCTCGCGGGTGGCGCGGCGCGTGAACGTCACCAATATAATCTGATCCGGCCGCACGCCGCGCCGCAACAGTTCGACCGCCCTGGCAATCAGCGTCGCGGTTTTGCCGGTCCCCGCGCCTGCGAGGACCAGGGCGTGCCCTTGTTGATGCGCCACGGCGCGGAGTTGTGATTCGTTGAGCTGCATCGACCGACCCAATCCGAACATATGTTCCGTAGTGTACTACTGGTCGGCAGGATTGGCAAAATACTCGGTCTGGTACCGGCGGATGACCTCGGGTGGGCCGCTCTGTTTGCCCGCGTGATCACTCAGCTTCACCGTGGGCTGCCCGTCCGCATGGGTCGTTTTCATCACGATATTGAGCGGCTCGACGCCCAGGTCGTTCATCAGGGTCGTCCCCCAGCCGTACAGCAGCTGGATTCGCCCGGCGAAGCGCTGCTGGAGCTCCACGATGCGCTGGATGGTCAGATTGTCGCTGAACACGATCGCCTTACTGAGCGGATCGATCCCCTGCTCCGCATAAAACGCAATCACCCGCTCCGCAAACGCCACCGGGTCGCCCGAGTCATGCCGCAACCCCCGCCACTGCAGCGCACGGGTCCGGTCGAAGTCATGGAAAAAGCGATCCGTACCGAAGGTATCGGTCAACCCGATCGCCAAATCGACCCCGTAGCGATCGTACCAATCCTGCAAAAACTGCTGATGCGCCTGGCGCACTGCCCCCGGCGTGTGCGGTGCCAACGCGGCATACACCATGGGCATCTCGTGGGCATAGGTCCCGATCGGCCGCAATTGGCATTCTGCGGCGTAGGCCACATTCGACGTCCCCAGCAACTGGTCGGGGCATTGCTGCTGGAGTTGCTCGAGGACGTGCAGCTGCCACGCCGCGCTATACCGCCGCCGCGTGCCGAAATCGACGATTTTGATGTCGGGGTGCTGCTGCAACACGGCGATTTTGGCGGCCAATCGAGCGTTCCCGACGTCGGTGGCGTCGTGCCCCGTCTGGGCGCGCAGCGCGTCGAAGTAGCATTCGTTGACGACGCTCATCACCACCGTCTCCCAGAACGTCACGATGGGCCACGCCCCGACCGTGGCGATCGCCACATCGGCACCCGCGATCTCGACCGACACATCGGGCAGCTGGGCCTGCGCCAGATACGCGATATATTCGTCGGTGAAGACCGCCGCGCCCGCGCGGGTACGCAACCCAGCGATGTAGTCGAGCTCCGCGCGGCAGAACCCACGTGCCTGGATTGCCGCCAGGCGGTCGCGCAGCACAGCGAGCTGCACCAAATCGGCGATGCGTTGGTGCCCACGATTGGTCAAGGCAAAACGGACCGTCGTGTCGCGGTGATGCTCATACTGCAGCTGACTCATCGTGAACTTGTAGTAGTCGACACCCGTGCTCAACCACTGCGCAGTGCGCGTCGCCGTCGCCGTCATCGGGCACCTGCCCAGGCAGCGGTCGCTGCTTCGACACTCACAAACGTCACTCCGGCCGCCACCAGGCGCTCGCGCATCGCCCCGGCCGTCACCGGGTTCACCGGGCGGGTGGCGGGTTCGACGACACACACCCGATAGCCACCGCGCTGTGCGATGTCGAGCGCGGTATGCCCGACACAATAATCGCTCGCCAATCCGGCGAGATAGACCACGTCGGCACTCAGGGTCTTGAGCACCCGCGCGAGGGGCACCCCGCCCGGCGTCTGGCCGTTCCACGCGCTATAGCTCGTGTCGTCGGCACCGTCGGTCAACACCTCCATCCCCTTGGTGACCCGCAGTGCCGCCGGCGGAAAGGCCAGATCGGGGTGCAGCGCGGCACCCGGCGTCTCGGCGACGCAGTGCACCGGCCAGTTCGTGACGAAATTGGGCGCGTCGGCGAAGTGGGCACTCGCCCGCGGGTGCCAGTCTTGGGTATAAAACACCGGCAGCCCGTCGCGGCTCGCCGCGTCGATCAACGCCTGCACCAGCGGCAGGATTTCGGGCGCATCACTCACACCCAGCTCACCGAAGCCGGGCAGACCGAGCCGCGTCCCCTCTGATGCGGGGAAGAAGCCACGCTGCATATCGATAATCCCCAAGACAGCTGCCATGTGCGCCTCGCCGTTGTGTAATTGTACATTTCACACTATGTGGCGAATAGTAGTACAGGCGGCCATGACTGTCAAATGCAATCAGTCGAAACTGCGCACCGAACGCGCCAACCGATCGGTGTTGAAACAGAACAACCGCGCGGGTCGGTGCGCGCCGTCGCGCTGGTACTCTTGGGTCTCGTGAATCATGTCGAGGCTGAGGATTTTTTTGCGGAAGTTGCGTTTGTCGAGCGGTCGCCCCAAGATCGCCTCGTAGGCACTCTGCAGCTGCGTCAACGTGAAATACTCTGGCAACAGCGCATACATCGCATTGGTATAGTTAATTTTACTTTTCAAGCGCTCGTGCGCATACGCGATGATTTCGGCGTGGTCATAGGCGAGTTCGGGCAAGCGGTGCATGGCGAAAAACTGTGGCGCTTGGACCTCGGGCCCACTGAGGGGCATGATGTCGAGCCCTAACCCCATATACGTCACCGAAACCCCGTGCCCACGCGGGTCGCCGGCCACGGTATCGAAGGTGTACAGCTGCTCTAAAAGGCGCAGCAATCCGCTGTCGACCCCGGCCTTGCTGCGCAGGATCCGTGCATGCGACGACACCGTCGTCTCGCCGGCGACCACATACCCCCCCGGCAAGGCATACATGCCTTGGAACGGTTCGTTCGCCCGCCGGATCAACAACACCTCCAACGCGTCGTTGTGCAGACGCATCACCACGCTGTCGACCATCAGAATCGGTGCTTGATAGGTACTCACGACACTCCCTCCGGCCACTGCCACACCGCCGGGTTGCGCAGATCCGACGGCATCCGCCAATCACCGCGCGGGCTCAGTGCCACACTCCCTACCTTGGGGCCATCGGGCATCACCGAGCGCTTGAATTGGCTCACCGTGAAGCGACGGAGAAAAATCCCCAACCAGTGTTCGATGGTCGCCTGTGGGTAGACCCCCGCGAACGCCTGCGTCGCCAAGGCGACGATCTTGGGCGGTGCATCGCCCCAGCGCACCAGGTGGTAGAGGAAAAAATCATGCAGCTCGTACGGCCCGATGATGTCTTCGGTGCGCTGACTCACCTCGCCGCTGTGATTGGTAGTCAACTCAGGCGAAATGGGCGTCGCCACGATGTCGGCCAACAGCGCCTGCACATCAGCCGGGTAGACCGCCGCCATGTGGGTCA
>JBJOJU010000139.1:0-3514 GCA_046046485.1 Chloroflexota bacterium
GCTGGTGCTGCACATGCTCATCCAGAAACTGCACTGCACACAACCACTTCAGACGCAACCACGAGATCACCCGCAGAGAGACTGAGTACGTTGACGCAACTCCGAGATGATGGGTTCATTACACCAGAGGAATACGAAACAAAACGCGCTGCGATCCTGAACGACATTTGACGATATCCAGATCCCAAAGCCCCACGGCATGCCGTGGGGCTTTGTTTTTTTACGCCTCCTTGCCTCCGTGTGAGATATGGTACCAATCCTCACGCTCCCCTCTTGCTCTTCTTCTGCGTCCTCCTGCTACTCAGCGCCTCTGCGCGATATGTGTGACTACGCGAAAACCCGTACAATACGGCAGTATTCTGCAGGAGAAGCAGTTTGTCGATTATCACCGTCACAAATCTATGTAAGTACTACGACGTGCCCGTGCGCGACGCGGGGTTTACCCAGGCGATCAAGAGCCTCTTCGACCGGCGCTACACCACCGTCAAAGCCGTCGATGGGGTGAGTTTCACCATCGAGCCGGGTGAAATCGTGGGCTTCCTCGGCCCCAACGGCGCCGGCAAAACCACCACCCTCAAAATGCTCTCGGGCTTGCTCCACCCCACCAGTGGGCAGTGCGACGTGCTCGGCTATACGCCCTTCACGCGCGATTACCGCTTCCTGGCACAGATTACCCTGGTCATGGGGCAGCGCAACAACCTGTTGTGGGACCTCCCCGCCGGCGACACCTTCGAACTCGCCCGCACCATCTACGGCGTCTCCGAAGCCGACTACCAGCGCCACCGCGATTCATTGGTCGACCTGCTGGGGCTCGCACCACTCTTGAGCAAGCCGGTGCGCAATCTCTCGCTGGGCGAGCGTATGAAAACCGAATTCGCGCTGTCGCTACTCCACAGCCCCAAGGTGCTGTTCCTCGACGAGCCGACCATCGGGCTCGACGTCACCGCCCAGAAGCAGATCCGCCAGTTCATCGGCGAATACAACGCCCGCTACGAAGCGACCGTGCTGCTGACCAGCCACTATATGGCCGATGTCGAAGCACTGTGCCGCCGGGTGATCATCATCGACCACGGCCGGGTCGTCTTCGACGGCGCGTTGCAATCACTCATCGCGCAATACTCCCCGGCCCGCCTCATCACCGTGCAGACGACGGCCAGCGCCACCGAGATGGCAGCCCACGGCGAGCTCGTCTCGGCGCACGACGGCACCATCACCATTAAAGTAGCCAAGGCAGACGTCCCCCGAGTGACCGCAGCGGTGCTCGCCGACCACGAAGTGACCGACATCGAGATCCACGAGCCACCCATCGAAGACATCATCGCCCAGGTCTACGGGCGCTGAGCCGCCTGCCAGCCGGCGCGGATCTGCGCGACCGCCAGGGTCGCATCGGCGACCAGATCGGCACCGTAGCGCGCTTCGACCGCGATACCGCCCTGGTAGCCGATCGACTGCAGCGCGCGGAAGAAGGGTCCGAAGTCGTCGCCGGCCCGCCCCGGCACGGTACGGTCGGTTTTCTCGGCGATATGGGCGTGGCGGATCAACCGACCAAAGCGGGTGATTTCACTGGCGGGCTCGTCGTCGCGCAGCATGTGGTAGAAGTCGGTCAACAGCTGGACCGCGGGGTGCGCGACCGCATCAACGATCGCCGCGGCGGCCGCCAATGTGTTGAGGTAGTTGCATTCGCCGCGGTTGAGGGCTTCGACGACGACGGTCACCCCGTGCTGGGCCGCCAGCGGTGCGTAAGCGCCCAGCAATTCGCAGAACTGCACATCGGCGTCGGCCACCGCCCACCCATCGGGCACCTGGCGCGCCGCTCCGCTGCCGATGACCATGGTGCGGATCCCCACCTGCTCGGCGCGGGCGAAGGCGATCTGCCCATACCGGAGGAGCGCTGGTGTGTCGACCACCGGGCCGACACAGCGCAGGTCGCCGGGCAGGAACGCATTGGCTGCCAACACGGGCAACGGCGCACGCCGGACCGCGGCCAACGTCTCTGCGAAGGTCGCGTCGTCGGCGCGGGGCATCAACAACCGCTGGATGTTTTCTTCGATGCTGTCGACGCCACACGCCACCAGGGCAGCGGCGTTGGTGTACTCGGTACAGAGGGCAATCGATATCATGGTGGGCTCCTGTGGTGATGGTGTATTGTAGCGGAGGTTTCCGCGACAGAGGAGCGGGTATGCGTCAGTTTTTTTCTATCTATCGAAAAATGGTCGTCACGGCGACCCTCGAGATGCTGCAATATCGGCTGGCGAACCTGTTTTGGCTGATTGGGATGGTCTTTGAGCCGATTATCTATCTGGTGATGTGGAGCGCTCTCGCCACCGAAAAAGGTGGCTCCATCGCCGGCTATACGACCGGTAACTTGGCCGCCTACTACATCGCCTGGACACTGGTGCGCCAGTGGAACATCGCGTTGACACCCTTCGGCTTCGAGCAACGGGTGCGCGAAGGCGGCCTGACGCCACTCCTGCTCCGGCCGTTTCACCCGTTCCACTACGACTTCACCTCGTTCATCGCGATGCGGATCGTGGGCACGCTCTACTGGCTGCCCATCGGCGCCACCCTCTGGTGGTTGTTCAGCCCGGTTTTTCCGGGCGGCTGGCAGCTGTGGGTTTTGTTTGCCATCAGCTTGGTGCTGAGTTTCGTGATGCGCTTTGTACTGGTCTACGCCCTGGGCATGATCTCGTTCTGGACGACCCGGGTCAGCGCGATTTTCAACCTCTATTTCGCCATCGAGACGATTCTCTCGGGCCGCTTGGTCCCCCAAGCGATGCTCCCCGATTGGGCCCAACGCATCGCGATCTGGCTGCCCTTCCGGTGGAGCTTCGGTTTCCCCATCGAATTGATCATCGGCAAGCTCAGCATGCTCGACATCGCCACCGGCTTCGCCATGCAAATCGGCTGGCTGGTGGTCGCGACGGGATTGTTCTTGGTCGGCTGGAAGTACGGCATCAAACGCTATAGCGCAGTCGGAGCCTAAATGAAACGCGCATTGACCCTGGCATGGCAATACCTGCGGCTGGCGGTGATGAACGAACTGCAGTACCGCATCAACTTCGTCATCCAGCTCTTCGAAACGGGCATCGCGCTCGCGACCGCCCTCGTCGTCCTGCATCTCGTCTACGCCCAGACCGACACCTTGGGTGGCTGGAGCCACTACGCGCTGCAGTCGTTGTTGGGCATCTACACGATGCTGTCGGCGATCGTGCGGTTCAGCATCCAACCCAACATCGAACGCCTGCTGATGGACATCCAAAAAGGCACGTTCGACTATGTGCTCGTCAAACCCATCGACGCCCAAATCCAGGTCAGCGTCCGCGAAATCCGGGTCTGGCAGAGCATCGACATCGTTGCCGGAGCACTGATCCTCGCCGATGGGTTGGTGCGACTCGGCGCGCCGATTTCGCCCGTGCAGGTGCTCTTGTTTGTGGGCACATTGCTGCTGGGTATCGTGCTCATTTCGACCATGTGGATGCTGATGAGCTGTATCGCCTTTTGGGTGGTGCGCGTC
>JBJOJU010000180.1:0-4925 GCA_046046485.1 Chloroflexota bacterium
CCCTGCGCGTGACCCACGGCACCCATCCACTGCTGGGCAAGATCTACATCTCCCCGACCGTGCTGCGCGCACCCATCGGCGGCGACGCCGGCCAAGTCAATGTGCTGCCCGACAGTTGCGACGCCTACCTCGACATCCGCACCATCCCCGGCGTCGACCACGCCGCCGTCTTCGCCACCATCCAAGGCTACATCGACGACGTTTGTCGGGCCCGCCCCGGCAGCCAGGTGACGCTCTCGATCATCGATGACCGCCCGTCGACCGAAGTCCCGCCCGACCTCCCGCTCGTCCAGGCGCTCCAGGCTGCCCACACCCGCGTCTATGGCAGCCCGCCCCCCTACGGCGGTGTCCCAGGCTCGACCGACGGGACGATCATCACGCGCGACGCTGGGGTGCCCGTCGTTGTCTACGGCCCCGGCCACAAACGGATTCCCCACCAACCCGACGAATTCGTCGCCCTCTCCGAGGTCGACAACGCCGCCCGGGTGTATATTGACACCGCACTCACGTTTTTCACCGATGCACAGACAGGGGGCCGCGCATGACCAAGATCACCATCCCGCACATCCAGTCGCTCAAAGGGAAACAACGCTTCGCCATGCTCACAGCCTACGACGCGCCCTTCGCCCGCCTCGTCAACGAATCCGGCGTCGAAATGATTTTGGTGGGCGATTCACTGGGAATGGTCGTCTTGGGCTACGCCGGCACCTCGCCGGTCACGATGGATGAAATGGTCCTGCACGCCCGGTCGGTCTGCCGCGCCAATACCCGTTGCCTCGTCGTCGGCGACATGCCATTCCTCTCGTACCAAGCCGACGCCGCCGAAGCAATCCGCAACGCCGGTCGCCTGGTCAAAGAGGCCGGCGTCGACTGCGTCAAACTCGAAGGCACCGCCAAACAAGCCCCCATCGCAAAGGCGGTTGTCGACGCCGGGATCGCCGTCATCGCCCATATCGGCCTGACGCCGCAGACCGCTGCCAGCCTGGGGGGCATCAACGTCATCGGCGGCCAGAATTTCGACGCCGCCCAACGGCTGGTCGACGACGCACTGGCCATGCAGGCCGCCGGCTGCTGGTGTGTGCTCCTCGAAGCCGTGCCCGCCGACCTCGCCGCCTACATCACCAGCATCCTGTCGGTACCCACTATCGGCATCGGCGGCGGCGTGGGCTGCGACGGCCAGGTCATGGTGACGCACGAGGCATTCGGCCTCTTCCCCGGCTTCGGGCTGCCCTTTGCGAAAAAATACGCCGACGCCGGCGCGTTCATCCGCGAAGGCATGGAGCGCTACCACCGCGAGGTGCAAGCCGGCAGCTTCCCCGGCGCCGAAAACAGCTTCCCCATCGACGCCGCCATCATCGCACGCCTCAAACAAAAGGCGTAATCCATGCGCATCGCCATCATCGGCGCCGGCGCGATGGGCTCGTTGGTCGGCTCGTATCTCGCCGAATCAAATGAGGTCTGGCTGCTCGACCCATGGCGCGATCACGTCGATGCCATCACCGCCAACGGGCTCATCCGCACCGAGGGTGACACGGCGCACGTCGCCAAACCGCACGCCACGACCGACGTGGCGGACATCCCACCCTGCGACATCGCCCTCGTCTTGGTCAAATACCACCAGACGGCCTGGGCAGCCCAGCAGGCAGTGCGCGTTTTGGGCGAAAACGGCATCTGTGTCACCCTGCAAAACGGCGTGGGCAACGCCGACATCATCGCGGCCGCCGTTCCGCCGGCGCGCGTCTGTGTGGGCGTCACGTCGCTCGGTGCGACCCTCGTCGGCCCGGGGGTCGTCCGCCACGCCGGCACGGGGCAGACCGTGTTCGCCACCCCACACCACGCCGCAGAAATCACCGCGCTCGCCGACGCCTTCAGCGCCGCCGGGTTGCCCGCCAGCACCCTGGCCGATGTCGACAGCATCGTCTGGGGTAAGCTGGTCGTCAATGTGGGTATCAACGCCCTGACCGGCATCCTGCGCGTCCCCAACGGCGTCTTGACCCGCAACGAATCCGCTCTGTCGGTCCTGCACGATGCTGTCAACGAAGCAGTCATCGTGGCGCACGCGGTCGGCGTCACATTGCCCTTCCACGACCCACTCGCCCACGTCATCGCCGTCGCACAGGCCACGGCGGCCAATCGTTCGTCGACTCTCCAAGATGTCCTGCGCGGCAGCCCGAGCGAGATCCCCACCATCAACGGTGCCATCGTCCGCATCGCCGAACGCTACGGCATCGCAGTCCCGACCAACGCGCTCCTCGTTTCTCTGATGGCCGCGGTCGACAGCACCGTCCGCGAGCGCATCGCCCCCAACTAACCACCCAACGGAGGTCACCATGGCCCGTCGCACCACCGTGCGCCACTACGACAGCGCACACGTCCGCCATATCGCACTCCCCCTCGGTGGCATCGGGACCGGCACGGTTTCGCTGGGTGGCCGTGGTGATCTGCGCGACTGGGAAGTGGGCAATCGCCCGGCCAAGGGCTTCCGCCCCGACACCGCCGTCGCCGCCCTCCGCGTCCAAGCCCCCGGCGCAGCCCCCATCGTCCGCGCCCTCGAAGGCCCCCTCGAACACGCCGACTACCAAGGGCCCTACGGCTCCGTCGCCCCCCACCACGGGCTGCCCCGCTTCCGGAACGTCAGCTTCGACAGTGCCTACCCCTTCGGCACTGTGTCGCTCAGCGACGAGACCGTGCCCGTCGCCGTCGAGCTGACCGGCTTCAACCCGTTCACCCCGCCCGACGCCGACGACAGCGGCATCCCCCTCGCCGTCCTCACCTACACCTTCACCAACACCAGCGACCAGCCGCTCTCTGTCGATTTCGTCTATGCGCTGACGAATTTCATCGGCAGCTCGCCCGTCACCAACGCCTACGGGTCGAGCATCGTCAACAACTTCTTCAGCGCGTCCGAAGCAGAGCTCGCCCCGCGCCGCAACCGCAACGATTACCGCACCAGCGGGCGCCTGACCGGGCTCGCCTACCAGCCCGCCCCCGCCCTGGCGGGCAGCGAATTCTGTGGCACTCTGGCGCTGGCCCTCCTCGATGCAGCCGACGTCACCCACCGCACCGGCTGGGCCGACTATACCTGGGGCGATTCGCTGCTCGACTTCTGGGATGATTTCAGCGCCGACGGGCGCCTCGACCCGCGCCAGAGTGCTGCGCTCCAACCCATCGGGTCACTCACCCAACACCTCGCACTCGCCCCTGGTGCCAGCGGCAGCGTCACCCTGCTGCTCGCCTGGCACTTCCCCCATCGCAAAGCCTGGCGCTCCGAAGAATACGGCGCCATGCACTTCGGCGAATACACCGATGTCGACGTGGGCAATCACTATACCCAGCGTTTCCACGACGCCTGGGATGTCCTCGAGCGCACCGTGCCCCGCCTCGCCGAGCTCACCGAACGCACCCACGAGTTCGTCGACGCCCTCGCCCTCTCGACCCTCCCCCAACCCATCGTCGAAGCCGCCCTCTTCAACCTGAGCACCCTGCGCAGCCAGACCGTGTTCCGCACCGCCGACGGCCGTATCTACGGCTGGGAAGGCACCGACAATACCCGCGGCTCCTGCTTCGGGTCGTGCACCCACGTCTGGAACTACGAACAAGCCACCCCGTTTTTGTTCGGCCCGCTCGCCCAAAACGCCCGCGAAACCGAGTTTCTCCATGCCACCCGTGCCGACGGCTTCATGAGCTTCCGTATCGGTCTGCCCCTCAGCAACGCCCAAGCCTGGCCCACCGCCGCAGCCGACGGCCAGATGGGCACCATCGTCAAGCTCTTCCGCGAATGGCGTCTCAGCGGCGACACCAACTGGATGACCCACCTCTACCCACACGCCCGCGCCGCCCTCGCCTTCGCCTGGATTCCCAACGGCTGGGACGGCGACCGCGACGGCGTCATGGAAGGGTGCCAGCACAACACCATGGACGTCGAGTACTACGGCCCCAACCCGCAGATGCAGTTCTGGTACCTCGCCGCCCTGCGTGCTCTCGAAGAAATGGCCCGCGCCGTCGACGACAAAGAGACCGCCCGCGAATGTTGGCGCCTCTACAAAGCCGGCCGCGACTGGTCCCAAGAGCATCTCTACAACGGCGAATACTACCGCCACGAGATCCGCCCCGCCCACGACGCCGCCCATATCGCCCCCGGCATCCGCCACATGGTGATGGGCGCGGCCGACCTCAGTAACCCCGAGCTCCAGCTGGGCGACGGCTGCCTCGTCGACCAACTCGTGGGCCAGTTTCTGGCATCGGTCAGCGGCTTGGGCGATCTCGTTGCACCCGCCCAGCTCAAGACCACCGCCGCCAGCATTTACCGCTACAACCGCAAAACCGACTTCCGCGACCACTTCAACCACATGCGCAGTTTCGTCCTGGGCGACGAGTCCGCCCTGCTGATGGCGACCTACCCCCGCGGCAACCGCCCCGCCCGCCCCTTCCCGTATTTCAACGAAGTCATGACCGGCTTCGAATACACCGCCGCCGCCAACATGGTCTACAGCGGCCTACGCGACGAGGCACTCCAGGTGGTGAGCGACATCCGCGCCCGCTACGACGGCGCCAAACGCAACCCCTTCGACGAGGCCGAATGCGGGCACCACTATGCCCGGGCCATGGCCAGCTTCGGCGTCTTGTTGGCATGGACCGGCCAGCTCTACAACGCCCACAGCGGCGAACTCTTTTTCGACCCAATCGCCCCCGGCACCAGCGTCTTCTGGGCCACCGGCCATGCCTGGGGCACCCTCGACCGCCGCCGCCACGAGTACATCCTCACGGTCTACGCGGGCACCCTCTTCCTCAGCCGGTTGGTCGTCGGCGACGACGAAATCGTCGCCTACGGCGTCGTCCAGACCCTCGGTCGCAGTGCCCATGCCTACGCTGCCCACTGAAACCACAGGCGCAACGAGAGGGGCACATTGCAATGTGCCCCTCTC
>JBJOJU010000203.1:0-5997 GCA_046046485.1 Chloroflexota bacterium
CGGGACATTGGCATTCGCGCTGGGTGCCCTCCCGCCGCGGCGCAATAGCATGACCATCGGCGATTTGACGCCCATCGACGGACTGCCCAGCGAAGAAGAATTGCTCCACCCCAGTATCACCGCTGTCGTCCCGACCGTCACCCACACCGACCCGTTGCCGGTGGGTATGGTGACGAACCCGCTCGACGTCATCGACGAGCGGCACACGAGCAGCGGGGCACCGACCGAACGTTATCGGCTGGGGGACGACGACCTGAGTTGATTAGTCGATGTGCGTCTCGCCCAGTGGGACCACCGGGAACATCGATTGGACCGCGCTTTCTTCGTCACTGATCACTGCCACTTCTGGTATCGCCAGGGGTGGCAGTTCTGCGAGCGACGCCAAGCCGAACTGGCGCAGGAAGTGATCGGTGGTCGCATACAAGACCGGCCGCCCCACGGTGTCGAGCCGGCCGACGTCGGTGATGAGCTCGCGGACCTGGAGTTGGCGCACCAGGTTGCTGCAGTCGACGCCGCGGATGGCTTCGATCTGGGCACGGGTGATTGGTTGCCGATAGGCGATGATGGTGAGTACTTCCGAGACGGCATTCGAGAGCTTCGTCGCACCGCTCTGCCCTAACATCCGCCGCACCACCAGCGACGCGGCGGTGGTGGTGACCAGTTGATAGCGGTCGTCGTGGCGGAGCAGGCTCAACCCGCGACCAGCGAGGGCTGTCGCGAGCGTCGCTGCGACACCGTCGACCTGGTCGACAGGTATTTCGAGCCATTCGGCGAGCTGATCGCGCGGGACCGGCTCGCCGGCGACAAAGAGCAGTGCTTCGAGTGCGGCGTCGGTGCGCAGCGACGGCCCGTCGGTCATGCTGCCCCCACGATTTGCAGTGCCCGCGGGTAGGTGGTCATGGTGGCGGCACCGTCGGCGGTTTTGATGAGCATGTCTTCGATGCGCACGCCGCACTCGCCAGGCAGGTAGATGCCGGGCTCGACGGTGAACGTCATCCCGTCGAGGATCGGGTCGGTGGCACCGGCCACCATGAAGGGTGGCTCGTGGATGTCGATACCCAAGCCGTGGCCGGTGCGGTGGATGAAGTACGGCCCGAACCCTGCGGCGTCGATGACGGCGCGGGCAGCCCGGTCGACACTGTCACCGGTCGCCCCGGGGAGGGCTGCGGCTGCGCGGCCCGCTTCGTTGGCCGCCAAGACGGTGGCGTAGACGGTGCGAGCACGCTCCGACACAGCGCCGATGCCGATGGTGCGGGTTATGTCGGACACGTACCCGTCGACGATCGCGCCGCCGTCGATGACGACCAGGTCGCCCGATTGCAGTCGGCGCTCGCCGTTGGTGTGGTGCGGGCTGGCGCCGTTGGGCCCGGAGCCGACCGCGAGGTCGAACGACGGCACACTGCCCGCGGCGCGGATCCGCCGCTCCCAGTCGGCGGCGACTTCGAGTTCGGTCATCCCGATGCGGATGTCAGCGATGGTCTCGGCCAGGGTCGATTCGGCCACCGCGATGGCACGCTGCATCGCGTCGCGTTCGTCGCTGGCTTTCTGCATGCGCAGGGCAGCGAGGTGGACATCGGCGTTGGTCGTGGTCGCCTGTGGGCAGGCGGCTTCGACGGCACGCAGCTCAAAGACCCGCATGGTGGTGTGTTCGACGGCGATGCTGCGGATGGGTGCACCCAGGGCAGCGACCGCCCGCCCGAGGGCTGCCTGCGGGCCGTCGCCGTCGTCCCAGGGATGGACGTCACAGGCGAACTGGCAAACAGCCACGGCGCGCGGGGCTTCCATGGTGGGGAGCACCAGCTGCGGAGCGCCGGTTTTGGGCACCAGCATCACCATCAGGCGCAGTTTCGTCGAGAACCCAATCCCGCTCAGATAGCGCAGATTGGTACCGGGGACCAAGACGGTCAGATCGATGCCGGCGGCGGCCATCCGCGCTTGCAGACGTGCGAGACGGGTCATAGCGCATGCTCCTCTTCGTTGTCTTGGGGGGCGAAGCGCACCCGCGCCACGGCCCACCCGTGTTCGATGCTGAATGAAAATTCGCCGTTGAGATCGCTTTCGACCAGCGTCCGGACCATCTGCTGGCCCATGCCGGTGCCCCGATGGGGCGGCAGACCGACGGTGCGAGCCGGCCCGTCGTCACGCACGTCGATGCAGTAGGCATGGCTGTCGTGCCGCATCTCGATGACTACTTGCCCGCCCACCGCCGAGAGGCCGTGCGACAGGGCATTCATGATGAGTTCGTTGAGGACGATCGACAGCACCGTCGCCTGGCGTGACGCGACCGAGATCGGGTCGCCGGTGACCGCGAACTGCACCGTGTGCGCCGGGTCGGTCATGCTGACCACCGCGTGGTCGACGATCTGCTGCACAATCGCCCGCACCGTGGTCACCCCGATGTCTTCGCGCGACAACAGGTTGTGCACCGACGAAATCGCCTGGATGCGGGCGACGCTGTCGCGCAGCGCATGGTTGGCTTCGGATTCGGCAGGCAGCCGGCGCAGCTGCATGGTGAGCAACGCCGAAATAGTCTGCAAATTATTGCGCACGCGGTGGTGCATCTCTTGGAGCATCACCGATTTAACCGCCAAGGCGCGTTGACTGTCGTCATACAAACGGGCGTTTTCGATGGCGATGGCAGCGGCGTCGGCGAACGACGACAGCAAGCGGACCTGTTCGAAATCGTAGTAATGCTCGTGCGCCATGTAGAGACTGATGGCACCGAGGGGTTTTTCACCTCTGACATGCAGCGGTGTGCAGTACAGCGAAAAGAATCCGTCCCGGGCGGCGGTCTCGGCGATGTCGGGGAAGCGGGTGTCTGCGAAGGCATTGAGAATCGCCAACGGCCGGCCGTCGCGCACCGCCGTCGTGATGCACTGCGGGATGGGCGACGGCTGCAGTGGTGCGCCGTGGGTCGCCGCCAAGACCAGAGTGCCGTTGGCGTCGTAGCGGAAGATATCTGCCCGGGCAGCCTGCGACAATTCGACCGCTTTGTCGGCGATGAGCTGCAACAAATCGTCGATGCGTAACTGCTCGGCGATGCGCTTCGAGACCTGCTGCAACGTGGTCAACTCACGGATTTTGCGGTGCAGCTGGTTGTCGGCGTTCTGATAGATCTGGGCATTGGTGATGAAAAAGGCCAACTCGCCGGCGACGGTCTCGACGAAACTGACTTCGCTCTGGCTGAACGACCGCGGCTGGCGGGTGTGCACCGTGACGACCCCCTGCAGCCGTGGGGTACCCAGGTGGAAGCGCCCGTCGCTGAAGAGCACGATGGGCACCGCCAACATCCCGCGCAGTTCGGCGACGCGGACCGACACATCGCGCATGCCGCGGGCGTCGCGGTGCATGTCTTCGACCATGATCGGTTTGCCCGCCTGCCCCGCGGCACCGATGACCCCTTCGCCCAATGTGGTGCGCAGCTGCCCGATGAGGCTCTGATCGATACCGGCACACGCCCGCAACACGAGCTCGTTCGCGTCGCGGTCGTAGAGGTAGATCGAGCAGACGTCGACGGCGCCGACCTCGATGACGGTGTCGACCACCTGTTGCATCGACGTGTCGAGGTCGAGCGTCGAGTTGGCGGCCGCAATGATGCGGTGCAACCCGCGCAACTCGGCCATGCGGCGCAACAATTCGCTCTCACGCTCGGCGTGGCGCTGTTCTGCCGAGGCGATGCCGTACGAGACCCAGAGCTCGCGTTCGACGTCGTGGGTCGCCCAGCCATACTGCGCGGCCAAGATCGGTGCGGCTGCGGCGAGGGCTGCCCGGTCGCCGTGGGCGTCGTACCAGCGCGTCGCGACGATGCGGAAGGCTTCGGCAGGATCGATAGACTGCTGGGGGATGAGGTCGAGCGGTGTCGTCATGGTTCCTCCGTCGCGACGGCCTGCCAGAGCACGGCATCGGCCCAGACACTCCGCCCGCCGTAACTATCGCGCAGCGGCAGCAGGACGCTGCCCTCGGTGCCGAATTCATAGGTACCCAGGTCGACCCACTCGTTGGCCGTCTGCTGCATGTCGACGCGCTGTTCAGCGATGCCGTCGCGGTGAATAATCTGATAGGCGACCATGTCGCTGTCGATGAGCCCACTCAACGCATACGGCACGTAGGCGAGCACACGGTAGCGACCTGGCGCGGGCAATGTGGTCTGCCATCGGGCAGTAGCAACTGGTTCCAGCGGGCGGGCACGCCAGCTGCGTAGCAGGTCGACGCCGCGTTGGGCCGCCACAAAGATCGATTGCTGCCCGACGCCCGAGGGACTGGTCTCGCCCGCCAGCCCGGTGAGCGTGAAGCGGTCGGGATCGTCGCTGTCGACCAATACATCACCTGCAGCGATGACACCACACGGCGACGGGGTATCTGCCCACATCCAATGGCTCGCACTGCCGGCAGGGTGGTCATGCCACGGGTCGGCATCGCGGCCACACCACCCGTAGGGGTCGATGCCCACGCCGTGGTACTGCACGCCGAAGTGCAGGTGCGGCCCTTTGGCACAACCCGATTCACCGATGACCCCTAGCACGGTCCCCGCCTGCACGACATCACCACCGCTGACGGCGATATCCGAGAGATGCCAATACAGCGTGCGCACGTCGGCACCGTGGTCGACGATGACGGCGAGGGTGTCACAGTTGTCGTCGGCAAAGCCGGCGAAGACGACCGTGCCGTCCGCAGCGGCCAAGGCCTCGTCGGGCGGGGCGGCGGCATAATCCCAGCCGTCGTGACCATTGTAGGCAAAGGCCATGTCGGTCTCGGTGTGGCCCCAATAGGTGGTCACCCCAGCAGCAGTGTTGCGGGTCAAAAACGGCCCGCCGTGGTCGAAAAACGAGGTAATCGGGGAGATGTGACGCAAGGGGTAGCGCAGACGCACCGTCGGCGGGCCGGGGTCAGCCGGCGGCTGCGGGCTCAGTGGCCCGTACAGGCGTTCGTAGACCGCGAGGAATTGCCCGAGGGCCACCTCGACCCGGTCGGGGGCGATGGTCGGCGCCAAGACGCGGGCCACGACGTATTGGGCATCGGTCAGCCCCGCCGGTGCCGCGACCTCGACGCCGCCCGCATAGACCAACGGCGGGCGGGTGGGCAGATCTCGGCGGGCGTACAAGACTTCGCGGACCGCCCAACGGATCTGGGCGGCGAAACCGGCGTATTTGCCGTCGTCGCCGTAGTTCCCCAGCGCCCATTGGTAGCGCTCGGCGGGGAGACTAGGCTGGGTCACCAGATCGGATTGGTACTCGAGCAACGCCAAAATGAGCCGCGGGCTAACACTGTAGTAGAGGGTCTGCCCCAACAGTGCGCGCCCGAACGTCTCGCTGCGACCGGCCACAGTGATCGTGACATCTCCCAGCTCACCGCCCGCTGCCCGGACAAACGCGTCGATCGCTGCTTCGTCGTCGCCCGGGGCATAGACGAGTTCGGTCATTGCGAGAAAACGCGGGGCCGGCGTCGCGGTCGGGACGACGACCGCGCTGGTCGCGGTCGGCTGCTGGGCAGCCGTCGGTACAGCGGTGGCGCCGGCCACAGGTGTCACGGTGGGGTCGGTGCTGGTACGCTCAGCCGCGGGGGCAAAGAGGAATGCCCACGCCACACCGGCGCCAACCAGCAGAATCCCCACGATGAGCCCGTAGGCCCACCGTGGGAACGGCGGTTGTGGCGGTGGAACAGCGCGCACGGATTATTCTTCGCTGATGGTGATGGTCTGCATGGCTTCGCCCGGGGTCGTGGCCGACTCGGGGTCACGCAACGGGATGCCGTTGACGATGTCTTGGCCGCTGACGACCTCGCCGAAGATCGTGTACTGCTTGTCGAGGAAGGTCGCCGGTGCGGTCGTGATAAAGAACTGCGAGCCGTTGCCGTTGATGTCGTTACCGGGGCGAGCCATCGCCAGGTAGCCGGGCTTGTCGAACGACACGGTTTCCGAGAACTCTGCCTTGACGGTGTAGCCGGGGCCGCCCATGCCGGTGCCCGTCGGGTCGCCGCCCTGTGCCATGAAATCTTGGA
>JBJOJU010000208.1:0-7543 GCA_046046485.1 Chloroflexota bacterium
CCTGCAGAGCCCCACGGCGTGCCGTGGGGAAGGTCACGGGAAAAACCCGCCACCGACTTTTTTCACCCGATACGCGGTATAGCGGTTGTTGATGGTCCCTTCGCCCAATTGGTAATTGCGATTGAGACCCCAGCACCACACTTCCGTTTGGTTTTTCACCGCGCAGGTATGGCGAAAACCGCCGCTGATCGATGTAATACCGGTCAACTGACGCACACGGCCATCTGCCGATTCGTACAGCGCTGCCACCGGCGCCGTCGTCAGCGTCGTGCTGTCGATGCCCAATTGCCCTTCGGAATTGTAGCCCCAACACGTCGCGTAGCCCTTCCAGACGCCGCAGCCATGCTCAGAGCCGAGGTCGATCCACTGCATCCCACTCATCAAGCTACGATTGCCGAATTTCGAGCGTACTGCTCCGTATTTGGCGGTTGTGAGATCGAGAGGACTCAACTGCCCGAGGAGATTGTTCCCCCAGCACCACATAGAGCCGCTGCGGTTTGTGGCACAGGTGTTATCTTCGCCGGCACTGACATTGGTCATGCCGGTGAGTGCGGTCCGTGTGCCGCTGACCACGACGCGGACCGCCCGGTTGCGGTCGATTGCACTGCCGTCACCGAGGTTCCACCAGTAGTTCGACCCCCAGCACCAGACACTGCCGTTGGCGACGGTCGTGGACAGGTGTGGATGTTGGCCGAACCGATGGCGCTCACAGCGGGCAGATACCCGCCACCCAACATCGTCACACGGTACGCACCGTCTTCGTTGGGGGTCGAGCCAGCGCCGATTTGATTGTTGCGGTTCGACCCCCAACACCAAACCTGACTGCTGTGGACCGCGCAGGTGTGTTGGCTGCCGGTCGCCACGTCGGTGGCGTCGTTGATATAGCCACCACCGGCGGCTGGGTTTTTGCGGGCACGGACAGCCCTGCTGTCGCCGATCGAGGTCGTCCCGTTGCCCAATTTACCCACGACGTTGTTCCCCCAACACCAGACTTGGCGGCTGGCGATGGCGCAGGTGTGGTCATAGCCAGCACTGATGCGGGTCACACCACTCAACGGTGTGCCGTCGTCACGCAACGTCTGTACTGGGTATTGGCGTGAAAGCCCAGTCCCGTCGCCCAGTTGGTTGTTGGAGTTTTCACCCCAGCACCACACTTGGCCCGATTTGATGACACAGGTATGGAATGTCCCGGCTTCGACTGCGGTGATCGTGCCAGCGGCGTCAGCAGGCAGTGTGGGGAGAACGAGTAACACCACCAGAAGGAAGACACACACGCCAGCCGCACGTACACGGAATGGATTCATGATGACCTCTGTGTGGGGAATGTGTAAAAAGTATAGCAGAATTGTTAATAAAGTAAAGAATAGAGTCGAAAATTCTGAACAGCGAAAACCCCAGGGCATGTGGTGGGTA
Source organism: Chloroflexota bacterium (assembly GCA_046046485.1). GTDB lineage: Bacteria > Chloroflexota > Chloroflexia > Chloroflexales > Roseiflexaceae > UBA965. Next base: position 1,414 of record JBJOJU010000208.1, read on the forward strand.
TGTGGATGCCTCATTCGACGGCTGACGTGGCTATGGGTAGCCGCGAGGGCGAGTTATCCGGTATAATGCCGGGTGTTGTGGACCGTTTTGTGTGAAAGGAAATCAATGATGGATTTCACTGCGAACTACGATATGTTCCTGAACGAGGAACACGACCTGTTGCGCCAGACGGTCCGGGAATTCGCCGAGCGCGAAGTCGTCCCGCAGATCCGCGCCTGGGACCGCAGCGGTGCAGAGCACGGCGAAGGGCCAGAAACCCGCACCTATATTCGACCGTTGATCGAAAAAATGGGTAAGCTCGGCTTCTTGGGTATCTGCTTCCCAGCCAAATACGGCGGCGCCGGCATGGACTACCTGGCGTTGGCGGTCTTGTGCGAAGAACTCGAGCGCGTCGACAGTTTTCTGCGTGTGGTGGCGAGTGTGCACGTCGGGTTGAACTCGATGACCATCTTCCAATGGGGTACCGAAGCCCAAAAGCTCAAGTACCTCAAGCCGCAAGCCGAGGGGAAGTCGATCGGCGCATACGGCTTGACCGAGCCCAACAGCGGGACCGACGCCGGTGCGATGACCACCACTGCCCGCCGCGAGGGTGACCACTATATTTTGAACGGCGAAAAAATCTGGATTAGCTTGTCCGACGTGGCCGACACGTTCGTGGTTTTCGCCAAAACCGACCCCTCCAAGGGCAACCGCGGTATCTCGTGCTTCATCGTCGAACGCTCGATGCCGGGCTTTTCGTCGTACCCGTTGCACGGGAAGTTGGGTGTGCGTGCCGGGAATACCGGCGGCATCGTCTTCCAAGACATGCGCGTGCCCGTCGAAAACCGCCTGGGTGAAGAGGGCGAAGGCTTCAAGATCGCCATGACTGCGCTCGACAGCGGGCGCTACACGGTGGCAGCCGGTGCCGTCGGCGGTATCCAGGGTGCACTCGAAGCCAGTGTCAAATACGCCAAAGAGCGCCACACCTTCGGGGTGCCCATCGGCGACCACCAGTTGGTCAAGCGCATGATGAGCCACATGGTCCGCAAGATGGACATGGGACGGTTGTTGGTCTACAAAGCCGGCTGGATGAAGAACGCCGGCCGTCGCAATACCCGCGAGACGACGTTGGCCAAGTGGCACGCGACCGTGAGCAGCTGGGAGAGCGCCGACGACGCAGTGCAGATTCATGGCGCCTACGGCTTCTCGGACGAATACCCGGTCGAGCGCTTCTTGCGCAATGCCCGCGGCGGCGTGATCTACGAAGGTACGCGTGAGCTGCAGGAATTGCTGCAGGCAGATTTTGCCATGGGGAACCGCGAGTTGGCCCCCAAGCTGCGCTGTGAACTGCCGGCCTACGACAAGGCCGCCTGGGAAGCGGAATAACCCATGCACATCATCACGTGTATCAAACAGGTCCCGCGTGACAACACGGTGGCGATCGCGGCCGATGGCCGCATCGACGCCAGCGGGATCGAGCCGATTCTGAATCTTTTTGACGAATACGCCCTCGAAGCCGCGCTGTCGATCAACGACAGCGTGGGTGGCGAAGTGACGGTGGTCTCGCTCGGTACCCAAGACGTCATCGACCAGTTGCGCCGGTCGCTGGCGATGGGCGCGACCGATGCATTGCTCATCGAGTCGACTGCCGAACACGATATTGCAGCCGCTGCGGGCATAGTCCACAGCGCCATCGCAGGTCTGGCCAGCGCCGATGTAGTCGTGTGTGGTCGCAACGCCACCGACGACGAATCTGCGGCGTTTGGGCCGATGTTGGCGCAACGCCTGGGGTGGGCCCATGTGACCTACGTCAGCAAAATCATCAACGCCAGCGCGACCGAGCTCGAGCTCGAGCGTACCCTCGAAAACGAACGCGAAGTGGTCCGGGTGGCATTGCCGGCGGTGATCACGGTCGGGAAGGGCGAGGTCGAACCGCGCTTCCCGTCGCTCTTGCGTGTGCGCAAATATGCCAAAGCCGAAGTGCCGGTCGTCGCCGCAGCGGCGATCGCCAACGTGGCGACGGTGGTCGGTCGCACACCGCCCAGTGCACGTTCTTCGGGTGAAATATTGACCGGCACGGTCGCCCAACAAGTGAAAACCCTCGTGGATCGGCTCGTCGCCGACCAGGCATTGTAGGAGGCACGCAGATGACTACGATTCTCGTCCTCGTCGATGCACCCCAGGGCGTTACTACGCTCAACGGGCCACAACGCGAACTCATCGCACGCGCACTCGGGCTCGGCCAGACGACCATCGCGGTGTTGGGTGGTGACCCGGCCGCACTCGCCGCTGATGCGGCACGCTATGGTGCTCACGCCGTCTTGACGGTGGCAGACGCGAGTCTCAGCCACCTCGCCGCCGATGCCATGACCCAGGCTGCCAAGACAGTCGTCGCGGCACTTTCGCCGCGGCTTGTTTTGACCACCACGTCGCTCCGCATGCGCGACGTGTCGGCGGCGCTCGCGGGCGCACTCGGTGGTGCATTGGCGGCGGATGTCAGCGATGTCCGCGTGGACGGTGCTGCCGTCGTCGCGGTGCGTGCATCCCACGCCGGCAATGTGACCACGACGTTGCGCTACGACGCAGCAACGGTGGTGGTGTCGGTGCGCAAGCAGACCCACGCCGAAGCCGCTCCGGCGGCGACGAGCCCGATCCAGTCCCACGCCGTGGCTGGGCTGCAGACCAAAATCACCCATGTCTCGACGACGAGCAGCGGCAGCGGTGTCTCGCTGAGCGATGCCGGGGTGATTGTGTCGGGTGGCCGTGGTCTGGGGAATGCCGAGAACTACCAGAAGTACATCCCCGCGCTGGCAGCTGCCTTCGGCGGTGCCTACGGCGCGTCGCGCGCCGTCGTCGATGCAGGCTGGGTGCCCTACGAGCACCAGGTCGGCCAGACCGGCAAAACCGTCAGCCCGAAGTTGTATGTCGCAGTCGGTATTTCCGGCGCGATTCAACATTTGGCCGGCATGCGCACGGCACGGACGATCGTGGCGATCAACAAAGACGCCGATGCACCGATTTTCCGCATCGCGTCGTACGGGATCGTCGGTGACGCCCTCGAGGTTGTGCCGGCGTTGATCGCCGAGCTGCAGTCCCGGCGGTAAACACACGATAGCACCACGGCGTACCAATAGCACCACGTCAGCCCCCGCATGGGGGCATGCCGTGGTGCGTTGGTATTTACACCACCCGATACCCCTCTGCGACTGTGGTATAGGCTGCGACCTGTGCGTCGATCCACCCCTGGTCGTGGCCCAACTCGGCGGCGATGAGGGCAGCCACCAGCGGTGCAGCGGCGATACTCGCAGCCGCGTCGATGAGGAGCGCGCGGGTGCGACGGGCAAGCACGTCTTCGACGGTGCGCGCCAATTCGTGGCGCACCGCGTGGATGACTTCGGCTTGGATGTAGGGCAACGCCGGGTGCAGCGGCGTCGCCCACGCCGGGTTATGGGTGGCCAGATCGCGGACGACCGCCGCGTCACTGCCGTACATCTGCATGCTGTCGCTGTCGACGGCCGTGGTGTACCCATGCAGGCGCAATTCGTGCGTCAGGCATGGTTTGGCGGGCACGAGCCCGCGGTTCGCGAGTTGGTTGACCGCGTCTTCGGCCATGTGGCGGTAGGTCGTCCATTTACCACCGGTAATGGTGAGCATCCCACTCTGCGAAAAGAGAATCGTGTGGTCGCGTGAGAGGGTCTTGGTGGCCCCGTCGCCGCGTTTGACCAGCGGGCGCAGCCCGGCATAGACACTGCGGATGTCGCTGGATTGCGGGCGGCGGGTCAGGTACTGCTCGGTGTGCGACAGCACGAACTCCAGCTCAGCGGCCAATGGGCGCGGCTCGTGGATCGGGTCGGGCACACCGGTATCGGTGGTGCCGATGACCACGCAGTCGTGCCACGGAATGGCGAACAAGACGCGGCCGTCGGCGGTTTTGGGGATCATGACGGCGTGGTCGCCGGGCAAGAAGCTGCGATCGACGACGACATGGATACCCTGGCTCGGTGCGACGATCGGTTTCGCCGTGGCATCGTCCATCGCCCGCACACTGTCGACAAAGACCCCCGTCGCATTCACGACCGCGTTGGCACGCAGAGTGTAGCTGGTCCCCGTTTCGTTGTCGGTCGCCGTGACCCCGGTGATGCGTCCATCTGTGTGCACCAACCCGGTGACCGGCGTGTGGTTCAGCAGCGTCGCCCCGTGATCCATGGCGGTGCGCACCAGGGCGATGGCGAGGCGACTGTCGTCGAATTGGCCGTCGTAATAGACCACACCGCCCACCAACCCATCGGGGCTGAGGGTCGGTGCCAAGCGCAGTGCCTCGGTTTTCGACACGATGCGCGTGTTGCCGATGCCCAGGCGACCAGCCAAAATACTGTACAGAATCAGCCCGGTGCCATAGAACGGAATATCGTACCAGTTGTACGCAGGCACGACGTGGGGCAACGCCCGCACCAGGTGTGGGGCATTTTTCGCCATGCGGCCGCGCTCGTGCAATGCTTCGTAGACCAGCGAGACGTTGCCTTGGGCGAGGTAGCGCACGCCGCCGTGGACCAATTTGGTCGAGCGCGACGAGGTGCCCTTTGTGAAGTCATATGCTTCGAGCAGAAGGGTCTTGTGACCGCGGCTGGCAGCGTCGACGGCGATACCCAGGCCGGTCGCGCCGCCGCCGATGATAATCAGATCCCATTCTGGTGTGCTGGAGAGCTGTTCGAGCAGGGATTGTCGGTTCATGGCAGTCCTTTTTTCTAGCTGCTTCATTGTAGTGCGCTTTGTGTTGCAGGTGCAAGAGGCCATCGCTCGGTGGCAAATCGGACGCATTTTCTTTTGAACATACGTTATACTGTGAAAAATCAATGGAGGACTGCATGAAGTACATTTCGGTTGCGCTGTTGTGTGTCATCGGCATGCTCGTGGGGTGTGCACCTGCTGCTGCCGTCGCAACCCCGACGCCTATCTATGTTGTTGTGACGAACACGGTCGCCCCGACGGCACCCGAGCCGACCGCGACCGCGTCGCCGGCGCCGGCAGCACCCGAGCCGACGACATCCCCAGTTCCGGCAGAGACCGCCACGACGGCGCCAGTGGAACCCACGGTCGCACCGACGGCGGCGACAGTATCGTGTGCGGCCGAGGCTGCCCCATTCAAAGCCCAGGTACTCGCGGTGCGCAGTGCCTACCGGCCGTTGGTCGACCAGGTCTATCGGTATACGCTCGAGTTGGTCGATGCAGAGTTCGACGCAAGCCGGGTCGACCGTGCCTTCGCCGACATCGAGTCGATCCCCATCCCCGAGTGCGTCGACGTCGGCGAGGTTATTTACTACTTCCGGTTGATGCGCGACACCCTATCGCCGGCGTACATCGAAATGAACATCGAGAGCAACGGGCACTACCCCTCTCCCGAGTCGTTCACTCGCGTCAAAGGCTGGTACGCCGAAATCAAGTCGTTCGATGAAAACATCGACGCGATTCTGGCGACCATACCGACGGAATAACACACGACCACGCCGACGTCGCGTCGGCGTGGATGTTACAGCTGCTGTCTAAAAGACGCCTTCGAGGTACTGTCGGGTCCGATGTTGTTGTGGGTGATTGAAAACCGCCGAAGCGGTGAGTGATGCGACGACTTCGGTCATGTATAGAAAGACCACTTTTTTCAGCCGCTGCAGTTCGCTCGTCTCGCAGCGGAATGAATGTTGCATGGTGCACGTGCTATCGGATGATGTCGCAAAGGGGCACCCGCTGGCTCGGTTTGGTGGACAGCTGCGCGGGAAGTGACCCCGAAACTGGTACCATCACAGCGCAGCATGGGGAAATATGAGCGAGAATGCCGATGAACAATGATACTGCCAAACCTTTTCTGCAGCGCGTCCAGACGCAGTACGGTCAACAAAGTCTGCAATGGTGTGTGGATTTTCCTGCACTGCTGGGGTCGATAGCCGCCGACTGGGAATTGGAGCTCGGACCAGTCTTCCCCGAATCGACACACTATGTCCGTGCCGCCACGCACATACCGACTGGCGACCCCGTCGTACTCAAAATCGGCTTTCCTGCTGCTGAGTTTCAACAAGAACTGAGTTGCTACACGCACCCCGAGACGGCACTGCGGTACCCGACGCGGCGTATCCACGACGCAGACTGCGCCGTGCTCTTC
>JBJOJU010000235.1:0-2708 GCA_046046485.1 Chloroflexota bacterium
CCGTTGTCGTCGAGTTGGTTGTCGACGGTGTCGAAGCCGTTATCGACCGCCTCGCCGTCGATGATGTTGTCGGGCGAAAAGGAATCGAAGGCGTTGCCCAGCATCCAGCCGAGGCCGAGACCTCCGAGGAGCGACCCGATGCCGCCGCCCCAACCACCGCCACCCCAACCACCGCCGCCGTAGCCATACCCGCCGTGGTGCCCGTGGTGTCGGCCCCAGCCGCCGCGATGGCGATTACGGCGAAACAGTGAACCGACCACCGACATGGCAGCGGCGATGAGTCCAAATGCACACAGACAGAGGAACAGCCCTGCGAGATTCATAGGTACTCCACGATTTTCGAAATCACATCACACAGACGTCGAAAACGGGTGCTGGGTTGCGCGGGGCTACTCTGTGTTTGTGTCGAACTGGGTCACTGCGGGGAGCCCGCGCAACCAATCGGCGGCGGGCATCCGCTTGCCGCCGGCGGGTTGGACCTGGGTGAGCAACAGGGCACCGCCGCCGCAGACGACCACCGGCCCAGCGGGCGTCGCGTGGATGCTGCCCGGTGTGCCGGGCGGCGTTTTCTCTGCCATGACCGCCCCCTGTATCGCCACCGAAGCACCGCCGATGCTGCTGCTGGTACCGGGCCAGGGGTCGTAGGCGCGGATCATGCGGTCGATGTGGGTCGCGGGTTGCAGCCAGTCAATAACGCCGTCGCTGCGCGATAAGAGGCCGATGTAGGTCGCCTGGCTGTCGTCTTGGGGGGTGGGCGTGAGCGTGCCGGCGAGATATGGGTCGATGACCTCGCAGAGCAGGCGGGCACCGACGTGGAAGAGTGCTTCGGTCAGTGCCCCGGCGCGGTCGTCGGCACGCAGCTGCTGGCGGTGCTGGGCCAGAATCGGGCCGGCGTCCATCTTGGCACCGAGTTGCATCACGCTGACGCCGACGTCGTGGTCGCCGGCGAGGATGGCACTGGTCACCGGGGCAGGGCCGCGGTGGCGCGGCAAGAGCGACGGGTGGATGTTGAGGTAGCCGTGGGGTGGGATGGTGAGGATGTTTTTGCGCAAGATCTCGCCATAGGCTGCCACGACGCCGATGTCGGGGTGCAGTGCGGCGATCTGAGCCACCACGGCGTCGTCACGCAGGGTCTCGGGCTGCAAAATCAGCGGGATGCCCAGCTCCTGGGCGCAGACCTTGACCGGTGGTGGGGTCAGCACGCGCCCGCGGCCGCTGGGGCGATCGGGTTGGGTAATCACGGCCACGATGTCGACCCCCGGGTGCGCGTGCAGCGCCCGCAGCGGGATGGTGGCGAGGTAGGGGGTCCCCAGATAGATGACACGCATCGGAGAGCCTTTCTGCGGGGTCAACGGCGATTGACCAACACAATGCCGACGACGATGAAGGTGCCGCCGATAATCTGCGTCGGGCGGATCGCCTCACCCAGGATGGGGACGGCCAAGAGTGCCGCCAAGACGACTTGACCCAGCAGGCTAACCGACGTGACCGAGGCCGGCAGGTGGCCCAGTGCGTAGTTGATGGCGAGCCAGCCGATGGTCTGCGAAAAGAGCCCTAGCACCAGGATGTAGCCCCAGCTGGCCGGCGTGAACCCGCTCAACGGTGCCCCGATGGCCACGGCGACCGGGTAGATGACGGCACTGGCGATGGCCAGCGACCAGACCATGAAGCCGACGGTGTCGATGCCGCTGCGGGCTTGCCGCGTGCTGAGCAGATAACCGGCGTAGCAGAAGCTGGCACCCGCGGCGAGCAAGAGCCCGGTGCGTTGTGATGGGTCGAACGCCAGATCACCGTTGGCGACCACGGCCATCCCCACCAGCGCCAAGAGCAAGCCTGGCCAATACCAACGGGTGAGTTTTTCTCTGAGCCAGAAGAGCGAGACGAGCCCAACCCAGAGCGGTGCGTTGTTGGCCACCATGGTCGCGCTGGCGGCCGAGGCGTGCATCAAGCTTTCGTTCCAAAAGACGAGATCGATGCCGAAAAAGAGCCCGCCGGCGAGGATGGCCCAGCGCGTGCGACCGGTGGGGAGCGTCAGCCCGCCGGCGCGGTAGGCGCGGGCGATGTACCAGGGCACGAGCACGAGAAAGCCGATGAAGACGCGATAAAACGCCGACGTCGTGCCGGGGACGCCGGCGAGCCGGACCAAGATGGGCGACGCACTGATGGCCACGACGCCGAGGATCAGCGCCGACCAGGCGCGTTGCTGTGTGTTCATGCAGGCATTATAGGCGATGGGCTGCGTACGCGACGCCTGCCAGGGCGAGTCGAAACGGTACAATGAAAAGAAAAGCAGAGGAGATCTGTGATGGACCACACCGTACACGTCGTCGATTTGTTGCTCCCGATCGCAATGATATTGCTGGCGGCCAAGGTCGCCGGGGTGTTGAGTACACGCATCGGCATGCCGGCGGTGTTCGGCGAATTGTTGGTCGGGTTGGTGCTCGGGCCGGCCGGCTTGGGCTGGGTGACGAGCAGTGAGTCGATCAAAGTCATGGCCGAGATCGGCGTCGTGTTGTTGATGTTCATGGCCGGGATGGAAACCGACATGGTTGCCATGCGCGCCGTGGGGAAACCTGCCTTCTTGGCCGCTGCTGGTGGCGTCGTGTTGCCCTTGGTGGGCGGCACGCTGGCAATGGCGGCCTTCCCCGAACTCACCACCGCGCAGGGGGTGCTTATCGGGGCGGTGCTGATGGCGACGAGCGTGAGTA
>JBJOJU010000239.1:0-6153 GCA_046046485.1 Chloroflexota bacterium
CCACGCCAACAAAACACCACCCCACCTGGTTTCCAGGTGGGGTGGTTCTCACGTGACCGGGTTTCCCCTACTTCTCCCCCTACTTCTTCCCCGCGGCCTGCACGATCTGCTGCAGATACGCCTGCCAGTGGGTTTTGTTGGCGTAGGCGAGTTTGCGTACGGCGGCGAGGTCCCCGCTGTCGGCCGCGTCGACCGAGGCGGCCAGGGTCTCTTGGAACGTCCGCGCCAGCTCGGCCACGGCCGAGCGCAGCTCGGTGTTCATCGCGCGCTGGCGTTCGAGTTCGGCTTTGTAATAGTCTGCGAGGCGCATGGCCTCGTCGAGGGCGTCGCTGCTCATCATGGTGTCTTTTCTAGAGTGAAAAACGGCTCGCTGCGTAGCGATAGACCCGTGGCATCAGCACATCGGTCGCGGCGGCATGGAAACTCACCTCACGGCCGCCGAAGCCTTTCTTGAAGCGGATCAAACCAGCCATCTCGCTCTGCTCCGGAGCCGCGTCGGTCGAGTCAGTGCGGTAGGGGATGCCCCAGAAATCGTACGCCGCGCACCCCTGTGCCTGCGCCCACTGCAGCGCCTGCCACTGAATCGCGTGATTCGCCCCGCAGGCGAACGCCGCCGCGTTCGACCCGCCGTACAAATAGCAGGCTACCTGGGGCGACGCCACGATTATCGCCGCCGCCACCGCCTGCCCGTCGTGCTCGGCAATCAGTAGCTCCGCCCGTCGCTGCGAGCGAAAACGCTGCCACACATCGGCGTAGTATGCCTTGCTGTGCACTGCAAACCCGGCCCGTGCGCCCGTTTCGACCATCAGCGCCACAAAGCGATCGAGGTCGGCGTCGGTCGTGCCGCTGCGCACCGAGACGCCCTGCTTGGCCGCTTTCTTGATGTCGGCACGGTGCCCTTTGGTCATCGCCAGCAGCAGCGTGTCGGCCGATTGTTCGAGGTCGACGAAAACGCTGTGCTGCGGCTGGAGACTCTCGCCGCGCACGTAGGCCGGACCGTCGAACAACCGCGTCACCATGCGCTCGCGGGCCGCCCCGACCAGCATGTTGGGCTCGTAGCGCACAAACACCGCCCGTTGTTTGGCGGCCTGCCCGCGGATCGCCGCGACCAACGCCTGGTTGAGCAGGTGGTCGTCGGCCAGCACCGGCCCACGGGGTACATACCAGGCCGACAGCCCGTAGCGCCGTTTGATGAGCACCTGCGCACCGGCCAGCAGTGCCCCGTCGTCGCAGACCCCGATGCGCAGCGACTCCCAACCGGTGGCCTGTTTGACCGCCGCCCAGCGACTCTGCTGCAGCGGGTGCCCCTCGGGGTGCTGGTCGACAAACGCATCCCACTGGGTCGCCGCGGGGGTGATGACGGTGATTCCGCTCTGGCGCATCGTATTCCTCACTGCGGGCGGGTATACCAACGCTCGGCGGCACTCCCGCCCCCGATTGCGCGGTGGTAGTCGACCAGCTGGCTGCCCACGGTCGCCGGGTCGCCGAAGAGTGCCGCCATCTGGCTGGCATACGACTGCACAGCGGCGATTTTGGTGGCCAGGGCCGGCCCGATATCGGTCGTGTGCAGCACCGGCCGCAGCATGGCCCGGCGCGTCTCGAGGAACGCCAGGGTCAACGCATAGGGCACTTCTTCGTAGAGCTCCAGCGCCGTGCGGGGCAACACCGCTTCAGCGGCTGCCAGTACCAACAAGTGGTCGACGTGCATGCCCACGCCTGCCGGTACCAGCCACCGCAGGGCGTTCACCCGGGCAGCCACGGCCTGCAGCAAGGGGGGGAGGTCGTGCGCCATGGTGTCGTCGGCACGTGGGTCGGCAAAGAGCGTGTCGCGGGTGTTGTAGGCGTCGGGCATGCGATAGATCGCGTCGTCGAGGTCGAGCCAGAGCGAGTCGACGCCCAGCAGCTGCATTGCGTGCAGGTCTTCGGCGTGGCGCACAGTGACGGCGTCGGCGTGGTCGAGCCCCCATTCGGCGTGGAATTCGACGGCCAGCGCACTGTACTGCTGCGCGGCCGGCGGGACCGCCGTGCACACCGTCACCACCAACGTCCGCAGGCCCGCCTGGCGCGCGGCGACCAATGTGCCGCCGCACGAGAGGGCGGCGTCGTCGAGGTGCGGCGACAGGCAGACAAGGTCGTAGGTGTGGGTGATATCGGTCAGCTGTCGGTAATGCATCGAAAAGCCCTCCCGCTGGTGCTATTCCTCGTCGTCGTCGTCGGTTTCGAACGCAGCCCGGTCGCGCTCCGACGGCCCCGGCTTCCAACCGCCGAAGATATCGTCGTCGGCGTCGTGGTCGTCGAGGGCGGACAGTGCCGCTTCGCGCTTGGCTTCGTCGCGGCCACTGGCGTGTTGGCGCAACACTTTGAGCGACCGCTCGTCGCCGATGCTGCCCAGGGCTTCGATGGCGGCGACGGCGATTTCGCCGTCGTCGTCTTGCGAGGCGACGATGAGCGCCGGCACCAGACCCGCTGCCTGGTCGGCGTAGTCGCCGCAGGCACGGGCGGCTTCGTAGCGCACCGCCGGCGTCCCCTGTTCGAGGCCGTGTTTGACCAGGGGCAACCAAGCCGGGTCGCCGGTGCGGCCCATGGCGACCAGCGCGCTCTCGCGCAAGGCACTCTTGTCGCTCTGCCAGGCCATGCGGATCGCGCTGGTGACCGCGTCGTCGGGTACCCAGCCCAGGGCTTCGAGCACGCGCCGGTACAAATCGACGTTGGCGGTTTCGGCCATCAAAATCTGCATGAGCGAGTGTTTGAGGGTCGCCACGGCACCGGCGGGCAGCTCGTCCATCGCCGCGAGCTCGGTGAAGCGCGCCAACCCGAGGGCGGCGGCGATGCGCACCTGCGGCGCCGGGTCGGTCTGCACCAATTCGAGCAGGGGCGCGATGAGCCGCGGGTGCTCTTCTTCGCTGAGCCCTTCGATGGCGCGCCGGCGTACCTCGGCTTCGCTGTCGGCCAGCAGCCACCGCAACACGGGGCGGAAATCGAGGTCGACGTTGTCTTCGGCGATGTCGTTCAGCAACTGCACCACGCGCACGCGCCCCTCGGTCGGGATCAGGACCCAATCGGCCCAGAACACCGCCTGGTCGCGCTCGCGCATGTCGGTCAAAATCCGCAGCCGGGCGCGGGTAATCGTGCTCGGCTGGCGGAAGAGCTGCAGCGTCCCGCTCAGGGTCGTCGCGGCGTTGGTCATTTCAGCGCTCCTGATAGAAACGAGGGGATGAGCCGTAGCTCAGCCCCTCGCAGACACGATCCCCACCGTGGTCGCTTAGTCTTCGTCGTCTTCGTACTGCGCATAGGCCGTGCCGCTACGCTCGCTGGTGACTACCTCGCCCTTGCACTCCCACAAGCCCGCGGCGGCGTTCACCAACCGGCAGTTCTCGTTTTCATGCAACACGTGCATCAGGTAGCTGCGCGTCATGCTGCGGTAGATCGACAGCACGTTGTAGAGCTGTTCGAAGCCCAGGCGGTAGATGGGGTCGGTCTTGGTGCCCACCTTTTCGCCGAACCCTTCGAAGACGCTCTCGGCCAAGGCATTGATGTTCTTGCGCTCGGCGATTTCGAAGAATTTGATACCGCGGATACGACCGACCGAAGCCTGCGTGGGCAACACTTCTTCGTCGATTTCGCAGGCGATACGTAGTTCGCCGAAGGCGAATTTGCTCTTCTTCTTGCTGTCGTCGACAAACAACACCTGCTCGTAACGCTCGTCGGATTCGGTGTAGGTCAACGACACCACGTTAGGCTTGTTGGTACGCTTGAGGGTGATAATCGCCCCCGGCGCCAACACGTCGCGGAAGAACTCGTCGAAGCCCTGCAACCAACCGCCGCGGTTCCCCACCGGGAAGCGCATGTTGATGCTGACCGAGAACGAATGCTGCGGGACTTCGAATTCGACCACGGCGGCACTCTGGCGGTTGATGACCGGGGCGGGCAGGATCGCTGCCAGGGCATCGTTGAGGGGCAATACGCCGTATTCCCATTCGAAGAACGACAGGGTGTGCGTCACGCTGCCCTTGGCCTGGATGGCCTCGATGCTGGTGACCGTGGTGCTGTCGTCGAACCCTTCTTCGAGGTGATTGACAAACGCCGCCATGTCGGCAGACTTGAAGCGCTTGTTGGCGCCCACTTTGTCGAGCAGCTTGCGGGTCGCCCACAGGTTGGCACCGGCCACACCGACGAATTCGAGTTCTTTCAGCATGCGCACGTTCAACGCGAAGCGCTGCTTCTCGAAATCGGCAGCCCGGGCGTTGACCCGCAGCACGTTGACCAAAATATCGGTGTCTTCGACCGGCTGGCCCACTTCGGTTTCGATGTATTCGGTAATCTGGCGCGTTTCGTTCTTCGAGAACGAACGCACATCGGGCTCGTAGGCCGTCTGGTTGCCGAACATCGCAATCCGCTTGGTGGCGTCTTTTTCGATGACGCCGCGCATCGCCGAAATAATCGCGTCGCCGTGCTGCGCCATGATGGTCGCCGTCGGTGCACCCAGGTCGATACTGATGCCCTGCGGCAGGTTGATGCGCAACGCGTCGGCGCTGCGGGCCGTGGTTGCTTTGCCGCCGATGACGTCGCCCGCGTGAGGCACTGCGGCAGTCGGTTCGGCTTCGCTGTCGTCGACGAACTGGTCATCGCCGGCGTCGCTGCCCTCGGAAGAGCCGTTCAACCAGTAATCCGACACATACACCGGGTCGATCTTGGGCATGACCGGGCGCGTGGTCGTGATGACTACCGAAATATCATCGAGGGGTAGCGGATTTTCCGGTTCGTAGAGCCGTGCTTGCAGGCTATGGCTCTTGTCCTCGTGGTACGCCGTGTGCGCGCCACGGGCACCGGTGGTGATCAACACGTCGGCCCGGGTGCTCGCCTCGGCTTCGTCATCCTCGACCGTGACTTCGACAGGCTCCAGCGCGAAAATCGCCGGGTTGGCCTGCAGGGCGGCGCTGAGCTGCTTCTCGGCAGCGGCCGCAGTCACCTGCATGCGACCAGCGAAATAGGTCACCAGGTTGCTCAGATACTGACGCAACGGCGCATCACTGGCGAAAAACCGCCCTTGCGTGCGCAGGACCTCGTGGATCTGCTCGGCCAACGCGCGTTCGCTCGGGCTCCCAGCGAAAGTGGGCATGTTGGTCATTATTCCTGCTCCTCGGATTGGGCTTTGCTGCGGAGTATTTCGATATACCGCTCGGCCAACCAGGCGATGTCTTGGGGTTCGCCGGCTTCGCGGAGGGCGGTGAGGAGCTCCTCATAACCCGTGCTGCCAAAGGAAATCTGCTTACCATCCATGTGTCAACATCTCCGTCAACTGCGGTGTATAGTATTTTAGCAGTTGATTATAGCATGTGTCTGCGTCAGAGCGCAATGTGTCGGTCTTTTGCGCGTTGTGAAGCGTTCTTTCCCGTGTCTCTGTATCAGGCAGTTGGTGAAAAATCCCCACCCGAGGTTTTTTGATATGACCGAACGGCCTGCTTTGCCTGTTGAAACCCCGCTGGCAGTCGCCGCCGCGGCGCTGCCGCTACCCACGATGGTCGCCGACGTCGTGCACGCCGCACGCCGCGTCGGGCAAATCGTCGGCGCCGACTGTCTCTTGCTGCAGCACTTCGGTGTCGAAAACGCCACCGTCAGTGACATCATGCTGCCGGCGCAGGCTGCCACCGTCAGCGCCCGCACAACCGACTTCGGCCGGCAGCCCGTCGACCAGCTCAGCTGGTCGACCATCGCTGCCAGCCTGGGCGACGCCCGCACGGCGCTGCTGCAGCAGTTGACCGCCCTCGCAGCCGACCACGGGGTGCAGGTCTATCTGGTGGGGGGCGTCGTCCGCGCCGTCGTGTCGCCCGACGAACCCCTCAAAGACCTCGACATCGCCGTGGCCGGGACGTTCGATACCTATCTGGCGGCGGTGGTCACGCACCTCGATGCCACAATCGTGCAGCAGAGCCCATTCCGCACGGCGACGGTCGCCCTGCCCGCCGCTGCAGCCGCCCAGTGCGACCTCGCGGTGTTCGACATCGTCGGCCTGCGGACCGAACACTACGACCACATCGGTGCATTGCCTCGCGTCGAGCCGACCGCCGACCTCATCGCCGACCTGCACCGCCGCGATCTGACCATCAACGCCATGGCGGTTGCGCTGTCGGCCACCGGCCCGCATGCCCTCTA
>JBJOJU010000247.1:0-3350 GCA_046046485.1 Chloroflexota bacterium
TGCACCGTGAAGATTCTTTTGTCGCTGCTGAGTGACTGCGCTACAATACCAGCGGGGAGCACTACGTGCACAGAGGAGTGAACACATGGCACCGTTGAAGGTTGCAGTGATTGGCGTCGGCGGGATTGCACACACCCACATGCCGGGTTGGCAGGCATCGACCGACGCAGAAGTGGTTGCCGGGGCAGACATCAACCCCAAGGCGCTCGAGGCATGGAGCACGCGCTACGGCGTGAGCCGCACGAGCACCGACTTCGCCGAGATTCTGCGTGATCCGAGCATCGACATCGTCGACATCTGCACGCCCAACATGCACCATGCACCGTTGGCGATTGCCGCCCTCGAGGCCGGCAAGCACGTGATCTGTGAAAAGCCGCTGGCGCCGACCCCGGCCGAAGTGCGCAAGATGATCGCAGCCCGTGACAAGTCGGGCAAGAAGTTGATGACGGCCCAGCACTTCCGCTTCGCTGGGGTGTCGCAGGCAATGAAAAAAGAAATCAACGCCGGCGCGCTGGGCGAGGTCTACCACGCCCGCAGCTGGATGTTGCGCCGCAATGCATTCATCCCCACGGCGGGTTTCGTAAAGAAGGAACTCTCGGGCGGCGGACCTTGTATCGACATCGGCGTGCACGTCCTCGACCTGACGTTGTGGTTGATGGGTCACCCCAAGCCGGTGTCGGTCACTGGTGTCGCCCGCCGCGAGTTGACCAAAAAGCCCGGTGCATTTTCGGTCTGGCACCCAGGTGCCGTCCCGGCCGACATGGACGTCGAAGATTTCGCGTCGGGGTTTGTGCGCTTCGAAAACGGTGCCACCCTGGTCATCGAAGTCAGCTGGGCATTGCACCACGACACGATGGGCGAAGACATGCAGATCTGGTTGTACGGCCAAGACGGCGGTGCCAACTGGCCCAAGGCCGAGTTCTTGTCCACCAACTACGACACGCGCCAGCTGTACAACCGCACTCTCAAGGTGACCGGTGACCAGCTCGAGCCGCATGCCCAGGAGTGCGTCGAGTTCGCCCGTGCGGTCGCCAACGATGCACCGTCGCCGGTGCCGGCTGAGCAGTCGCTGTACGTGATGTCGATCCTCGATGGGATCTACCGCAGCCAGCGCGAAGGCCGCGAGGTCGCCGTCGATTTGTAGGCTGTGAAACAACCCCCGTTCGTGGCAACACGAACGGGGGTTGTTGTTGTGTGCGCTGCTGATGGTGTCGAGCATGGGTACTAGCCCACGGCATGCCCCTTCACGTCCTACCCCCATTCGGGGGCTGACGTGGGGCAATGGATTTGTATCCGAATGTCATCCTGCGGTCTCCCGCGTCTGAGCGCCCCTGCGCGGGCGAAAAAACGTCGTCACCCCCGTGGAGACCTGTCGCGAAGCGCAAGGTGCTCCATGGGGGTGACCAACAATCCTCAACCTATCACCTTAAACCCTTAACCCTTAACTTTTCATCTACCCTAGTCCTCCGGTATCCCCCGCAGCAGCGCTCGCACCGTTTTCCACTCCGGATAAAACTGGGTCATCAGTGCATAGAATCGTTGGTTGTGCGAGGCCTCGAGCAGGTGGACGAGTTCATGCACCACCACATACTCGAGGCACTGCGGCGGGTAACTGGCGAGTTCGCTGTTGAGGCGGATGTGGTGCGCGCGATAGTTGCAGCTGCCCCAGCGTGTTTTCATTTTTTGGACGAACGTTTTTTTGACCGTGACCTGCATGCGTGGCGCCCAGGTGGCGATGAGTGCCGGTAGTTCGTGCTGCACAAGACGCCGGTAGAGCAGGTCGATATGCGCCTGGCGCAGGGCATGGTCGTGCTCAGGGACTAAATGAAGCTCGATTGCATCTGGCTGCTGCACGAGGCGGTTTTTCTGTGCTGTATGGATGCGTAGCGGCAGGCTCTTCCCCCAGACGCGGACGGTCCCCTCGTCACGCAGATCCGGTGTTGTGTGCGCCGCACGCGCTGTGATGCGCTGCTGGTGTTGGCGAATCCATGTGATTTTGCTGGTGACAAAGTCGTGGATGACTGCGACCGGTGAGCCGATCGGTGCAGAGACGACAACCTGCGCATCCGGCATCCGGACGCGCAGGGTCATCGTTTTCATACGTTTGTAGGTGACGTGGATGGTGAGTTCTGCGACGACCATCGTCGCCGTGCGTGGGGCAGGGGGCATCCGGGTGGGTGTCCTTGGACTATTTCGCAGCCGCGGCGGCGGTGACGGGTTTGCGGATGAGCATGTAGATCGCCGCGCCGAGGTTCACGACCGCTCCTATCAAAAAGGTGAAGATGTCGACCCCGTCCGGTACGATTTCCAGCCCGGTGAGGATGCCCACCAACGCCAGTGCCAGGACAGCCCCGCCCAAGAAGGCGAACGGTTTCCACCCCCAGCCGTTGCGGGCGGCGAAAATGTTGAGCACGATCACGAGCACCAGAATGAGAAACACGGGGTTCAGGAAAAACGGAAATGCTATATCCATGTTGCACCGCTTTCTTTTTAACAGATGACGTCTGCACACTATAGCGGAGTATGGAGCCTTTGCCTAGCGTTCGTCGTAGTCATCGGTCCCAAACAACCATTCGCGCTGTGATGGGTGGGTGCTGTGCGATACATCGGCCAGTACGACGATGCATATCGCTGCGGCGGCAATACCGGTAATGAGTCCATACAACAACAAATGCATAGCGGTATTCCTCTCACAGAGGAGTACGCAGGAGCACCGGTTTTCGATGTATCCCCTACTGGACGTAGGCGTCTGCCCAGTTTGCTGAAGGCGGATATGAGCCGTCGAGGCTGTAGTACTTAATAGTCAAGGTCCTGACATTGGTCAACGGTAGATCGATCGTCTCCGGTGCGCTGGCTGCCGTCATCACCGGGCTCTTGTAGATGGTCGTGCTGTCGGCGATGACTTCGAACTGCACCGTACACGTGTCACTGTCGGCTACACTGTCGTCCACTCCGATGACCGCGTGAAACGCCGTTTCTGACCCGGTCAATGTGTACTGCAGGGTCATGTTGTAGCAGAGGCCGATACCTTTTTCATACCGAGTACCCGCCAAGCGCAATCGCCGACCGTCGTGGTATTTGTCGCAGGTGGTGTCGCTGCCGTTTTCTACCGCATAGGCAGATTCGCCGCTCCACTGGGTGTCGCTCAGATAGCGCAGCGTCGGATCTGCTGCGACGAAGGGGGCGACCGTCGTGCCGGGGATCGTGAATGTGTCGAGCGACAACCACCGCCATGTGGTGCTTCCACGCCCTGCCGATTCAGTCACGGTCAGGCGCACATATCGTGCAGTGGTTGCAGCAAATGCGAGTACATCGCTGCCGCCGTTGCCGTCGGTGACCGTCGCGACGGT
>JBJOJU010000269.1:0-3084 GCA_046046485.1 Chloroflexota bacterium
CCGCCTCGGCGTTGTTGAATCGTGAGTTGGTCTATATTTCGCTCGATCTGGGGATCGGGCAGGCAGCGACGACGATGTGGACCTGCGATTTCTCGAAGGAATACGTCGAAGTCAACGCACACTACACCACCTGAGGCGCTGTGGAATCGACGCCGCGCCGCACCCATACCCCCATACTGGCCAGCCTGCGCACACGTGTGCGCACGAGCTGGCCGGTCGGTTTGGTGGTGCTGGCGGCGTTTGTCTCACAGTATGCAGCGGTGCTGTGGGCCGGGCCGACCCGAGTACTGGCCAACCCCGATGTGCAGTTGCATTATTGGACGCTGTGGTGGTGGGCCGAGGCGCTCAGGCACGACCCGTGGCGGGTGTGGGATGCGCCGCAGTTTGCGCCCTACCCGGCGACGCTGGCGTTTTCGGATCATCTCGCGCCGCTGGGTATCGTCGCGGCGCCGCTGCTGTGGCTGGGCGTGCCCATCGCCGTGGTATTGCAGGCAGCGGTGGTCGGGTCGGCGGCGGCGACCATCTGGGCGGTGTATCAGCTGGCGCGTGCCTATGGGGCAACCCAGTGGCCGGCGCTGTTGGTCGGCATCTCAGCTGCCTGCGGCGCCTACCGGGTGACCCAACTCGCGCACTTGCAGATGCAGGCGACCTGGCTGCTTCCCATCGCTGTGATCTGGCTGCGCGCAGCGCTGGTCAGCCAGCGGTGGTTCAGCGGTGCGGCGCTGGGGTTCGTGGCGGTGTGCGCAGCGGCGTTCGGGTTGAGTGTCTACCACGGGTTCATGCTGTTGCCCGTCGTGGCGCTGGTGGGCGTGGTGACGGTGTGGCAGCAGCCCAATCGCTGGACGGCGCTGCTGCGCTTCGCGGGCCTCGGGGTGGTGGGCGGGCTGGCCGCGCTGCCCAGTCTGTTGCCGTATGTACGGGTGCAGCAGACCACCGCGGCGAGTCGCTCGTTGGAGGAGCTGGCGAATTGGTCGGCGCCGCTACAGGCGTGGGTCGCCGTGCCAGCCGACCACCCGGTATGGCCGCGGTTGTTGGGCGAGGCAGTGACCGGTCGCCCCGAGTTGACGCTGGCGCCGGGTTTGTTGTTGGCGGTCGGGGCGTTGCTGGCGATGCGGGTGCCCGCTGCACGGCGGAGTGTCTGGCTGCTGGTCGTCGCCGCCGGGGTGGTGTTGGCGAGTGGGACGACGCTGCGCATCTGGGACGGCGACCGTGGTATCGCGCTGCCGTTTGCACGGTGGCTGGCGGCGCTGCCGGGGTTCGGGGCGTTGCGCGTGCCGGCGCGCTGGGGCTGGTTGGTGGTCTGCGGGCTCGCACCGCTGGCGGCACTGGGGTGGGGCTGGTTGGCGCAGCGGCGGTCGTGGTGGTGGCTCCCGGCTGCCGTGTGCCTCGTGCTGGATCTGAGTTGGCCGCAGGCGACCTATCTGGCGACGCCCCAGCCCACGACCGTACCCGCGGTGATCAATTGGCTGGCAGCACAGCCGGGTGCGCCCAAAACAATGCTCGAACTGCCCCTCAAGCCCCAGGTCGAGACGACGGTCCAGGCCGAACGCCTCTGGTGGCAGACGCTCCATCGGCAGCGGAGTGTGACCGGGTATTCGGGGTTGGCGCCGGCGACGCAGGTCTTGTTGGCGCGCGATGCGGCCCATTTGCCGCGGGCGGATGTGTTGGCGCGCATCACGGCCCTGGGCGTCGAGCGCATCGTCGTCTACCGGACGAGCCGCGAGGGGGTTGCGGCGGCTGCGGCGGTGGCGAGGTGCCCGACGTGTCGGGTTATGTATGACGAAGCCGATGCATTGGTGGTTGATTTGCCCCCCAGTGCGCTCGTCGCACCGCCGTTGCGACCCGGGCAGGTCGTGTGGATCTCTGCCGATGCGCGGTTGCCGGATCTCGTGGCCTTCGGCCTGCAACGGTTTTGGGGCCGCGCCGGCGTGACGGTGACCGGGGCCGCCAGAGAACGATTTTCCCCTGCACTGCCGGGAACGACGAATTTGCCCGATGCCTGGCTGCTAGGCACCACGGAAGAACCCGAATCGGTCGGAATGACGCCGGCCGACGCCGTGGTATCGGCGGCGGGGGCGACGCGCTATGCCCGGCCGGCCGATCTGCTGGCTGCGCAACCGGTTGCAACACCGAGTGGCCATGTCGTGGTGCGCTCCGACGACAGCGGTGTGTGGGTGGGCGAATCGCTGCTGGCTGCGTCGGATGCCGCGACGGTCACGGTCGTCTTCGACGTGGCGGTGCGGGGAGCGGTGACCATCGCGGGGCAGCGGCTCGCTCCCGGGGCGCAGACCCTCGCGCTGGCGGTGCAGCGTGGGGCTGCACCGCTCCAGCTGGTATGGGAGCCTGCGCAGGCGGCGCTGGTGCGGGTACGCGTCTACGCCGGTAATCGGCAGGTGCCGCCGCTGCAGAGTGTGCCTTTTGTGGTCGAGAGTGTGGTCGACGGCGCGGCACTGCGCATCGCGGGCGATGTCGACGATGTACAATTACAGGGTATCGAAGCAGGCAGCGGCAAAGCAGTCACACACGCACTGGCGCGCCAGACGCGCCGGATTGCGGTCGACACGGTACCGTCGTTGCAGCCCGGGCATTATCAGGTGGTGTGTATCGCACCGCACGGGCAGCGGACCGTGGTGGCGAATCTGTGGATCGACGGGTCGGGGTGGCGCTGGCAGGCGATCCCGGTCGCACTGACGTTGGTGTATTAGGCGCGAGACGCGCTATGCAAAAGGAGCGACCCATGTGGGGCGGACGATTCAGCCAAGGGCTTGACGCATTGATGGCCGAGCTCAACAATTCATTCCCGTTCGACCGAACGATGTGGGCCGAAGATATCCGCGGGAGCATGGCGTGGGCCCGCCAGATCTGTGCCGCCGGGGTCATCACGGCTGCCGAGCGCGATGAATTGTTGCGTGGGTTGCAGGTCGTCCACGACGAGTTCGCCAGCGGGGCCTTCCCCGCGGTGACCGCCGACGAAGACATCCACAGCGCGGTCGAGCGTCGTCTGGGCGAAGTCGTCGGCGCGGTCGCAGGGAAGTTGCACACCGGGCGCAGCCGGAACGACCAGGTCGCCACCGACATCCGCCT
>JBJOJU010000277.1:0-3781 GCA_046046485.1 Chloroflexota bacterium
ACGAGGGGAACCACAACGCAGCTGCATGACCCAGCAAGCGCAAGACCTCGTCGTGATCGACCCAGGCGGTGATCGTGCATGGCACGCCGGCTGCCGCGGCCGCGGCTGCGATGGGTTCGGCCAGCGGGCCATCGCCCGCGATGACGATCGCCGGTGGGCGGATCTGGGCGATGAGGGCGGGCAGGTACTGGGCTCCCTTGTTGGCCGCGAGTTTGCCCACAAAGAGCACATACTCCGACGACACAGCGGTGTGCGGTGGTTGGCTGCAGACGGCGGCGATGGCGTCGACGTCGACCATATTGGGGATCGCCACCACCGTGGCCGTCGGCGCGGTCGCACGCACACGTCCGGCGATGTGCTCCGACACGGCGACGACGAGGTCGGCCGCCGCGAGGAGCTGCGCGCGCCGTCGCATCTGGATGGCGTAGAAGGGCGCTGCGAGGCAGTGGACCCACGATGCACCACGCAGGCGCAGGGTCTGCCACGCGCCACGGATCGTGCGTTGGTCGCCGGCCATCGCCATCCCCGTGGCGCGCATGTCCCACGGCCAATGGTCACGGATCGTCACCACGACCCGCCGGCGGGCATCGCGCAGCGGCATCGCCGCCTGGGCTGCCAACACATGCTGGGCGTGTACGACGACGGCTCCGGTAGTCGACTGCGCCGCGATGGCCCGCCGCCAGCGGCGGAGCAAGAGCAGGCGACTCAGCCAGCGCAACAGGGGGTTGGTGCCCGTTGCAGCAGCGACGTGCACGGTGGGTACGCCGGCGACATCGACAATCGCAGCGCTGGCTGCACCCGGCTGGGGCACAACGGCCACGACCGCTTGCCCGTGCGCGAGCAGCGCCCGTGCCAACGCGTGGGCGCTCCAACCGGCACCGCCGCATTTGGGCGGGAAGACGTCGCTGGGCATCACGATGCGTGGCATCAGCGGGCACTCCGGGCTGCGTCGACGAAGCGTTTGACGCGTTCGACGTCGACGGGTTCGGCGATGGCGCCGTCGCGTTTGATCGACGACCCGACGATTACCGCATCGGCGACGCTCATGAACGCCGCGATATTGCCCTGGTCGGCGCCGCTGCCGATGATCACCGGGCGATCGCCGGCCAAGTGCTTCGCTTCGCGGACCTTGCCCAGATCCGGCGCGTCACCGGTCATCCGCCCCGAGACGATGAGCGCGTCGGCACCGAAAAATCGGGTCCACTCGATGTGGGTCGCCAGGTCGATGCCGGGGAAGCGGACCGAATGCTTTTTGTCGACATCTGCCAGGATCTTGATGTGCTCGGAGTGGAGTTCGACGCGCCGGCGCATCAGGTCGGCCGCACAGCCCTCGTCAAACGTGCCCGCGTCCCACACGCCTGCCCCGGTGAACATGCAGACACGGACGAAGTCTGCCCGGGCCGCGATGGCAATGCCCAGCAGCGCCACGCCGCCGTTGTGCACCAGATTGATGCCCATCGGCAGGTCGCACACGCCGCGCACGGCACTGGCGACGGCGGCGTGGGCAGCGATGCTCTCGGGGGGGATATGGGCACCGGCGCGAAAGGGTATATCCCACATGTTTTCGACGATGATGCCGTCGCACCCGCCGGCGATGAGCGCGGCCGCGTCTGCCTGGGCATGGCTGATGATGTCGCGCATCCCATAGCCGACATACCCCGGCGCACCCGGCATCGGCCAGCAGTGCACCATGCCGATGACCGGCTTGGGCGTCCGAAAGATATCGGCGAGCGAGCTGATCTGCTGCGCGTCGAGGCGCGTTTTCCATAGTGGGGGCATGACGGTCTCTCTCTAGTGTGGGGCGAGCCAGGCAGGCAGACGGGTGTCGTACAGTTGGAGAAAACGGATGACGTCGGCCCGGGTCGGCACGATGTCGGCGGCGCCGCGGCGACTCGCCGTCACGGCACCGGTCGCATTCGCGACCTGCAGGGCTTCGTTGACCGCGGCGCCGTGCGCCAGTGCCCCGCAAAACACTGCCCCGAACGCATCGCCGCAGGCGGTCGTGTCGACGGCGTCGACCACATAGCCGGCGACCGCTGCGGACACGGGGCCGTCGACCCGGGCACCGCCGGCGCCGCGCTTGGTGACGACGGTGTGGGCCGGTATGGGCGCACTGGCGGCCAAGGCGGCGTGCTCACGCTCGTTGCCCAACAGCACCGTCAGCGGTGCTGCCAGCGCTGCGGCGACGGCAGTGCTGTCGGCGGCGAGCGGGTCACACAGGTCGATCGAGGTCTGCCAGCCGCGGCGCTGTGCATCGGCGAGCGCCGCCAGTGAATTGGCCCGTTGCGGGTCGCTCAGCAGGGCGTGCCCGCAGACGTGGAGCCAGCCCTGTGCCCCGTGCAGCGGCGGATCGTAGTGCCACTGGACATTGGCGCCGCGATAACTCAAAAACGTCCGCTCGCCCGATGGGGTGACCGGGATGACGCAGAGCCCGGTGGGAATGTGCGGATCGTGCTGCACGCCCCGGGTGTCGACCCCGGCGGCGTGGGCACAGGCGATGCCCTGGGCGGCTGCGGGGTCGGTCCCGACTCGGGCCGCGAGGGCGACCGCGTAGCCCATGCGGGCAGCGGCGACTGCGCAATTCAACCCGGTACCGCCGTTGGACCAGGTCACGCCGTGCGCCAGTGCGTCACCGCCTTCGTGGGGCCAACCGGCGATGGCCATACTCAAATCGACATTGATGTCGCCGATGACGACATACCGGGGCTGCTGCTGTTCCATGGCGGAATTATACTCTGTTGCTTCTGGCTGCGCTTCGGCCAGTGGAACTTTCTTTTTGTAATTATTGACAAATTATTCAGGCCTCGCTATAGTTGCGCTATTACCCATTACGTCCGTTCGCCGAAAATCACCGGATGCAGACGCTCACGCAGCGCCTCTGTCGGGTTTCTGCATCCAAAAAACCGATGGAGGGTGCGATGCAGCGTTTTCTCTTGCTCTGCGTACTACTCGGCATGGTCTGGCTGACGACATCACCGCTGCAGGGGAGTGCAGCAGCAGCGACCCCGGCGCCTGCGACCCCGACGGTACTGCCACGCGACGAAGCCCGAGCGAAACCCCGCAGCCCGTCCAAAACCCGCACGAAAACCAAGACACGCACCCGGACGAAAACCAAGTCGCCCACGAAAACCAAAACCCGTACCCGGACCCGCCTCGCCAGCACCCCAACAACAACAGTCACGTCGACGTCCACGTCGACACACACTCTGACCAACACCGCGACCGGCACGGCGACGCATACCCCGACAGCAACAGTCACGTCGACGTCCACGCCGACACACACTCCGACCAACACGTCGACCAGCACGGCGACCAACACCCCCACACCGACACGGCTGTCGGTGAAACTCGCCGCGGGGCTGAGCCATTCGGTGGCTTTCCGGAACGGTACGTGGATCGGCTGGGGGAGTGATGGGTATGGTCAGATATCAATTCCTACTACAACAACAGCAATTGTCTCTGTGGTTGCGTCACAAAACCACTCTCTCGCACTGCTTGCTGATGGAACCATGGTAGGTTGGGGTGATGATGACAATCTGCAACTTTCATTCGACCCTGCAATAAACACTGGAATAGTGAGTATTGCTACAGGTTATTTCCACTCGCTAGCATTAAGCGCTAGTGGGAATGTATTTGCCTGGGGTGATGAAGCTGGTGGTAAGACCTCCGTCCCCGCTGCGCTCTGCCCGGCGCAGGCAATCGCCGCGGGTGCGGCGCATTCGCTGGCACTGTGCCGCGACGGAACAGTGGTGGGTTGGGGCGACAACGCCAATGGGCAGCT
>JBJOJU010000281.1:0-2647 GCA_046046485.1 Chloroflexota bacterium
GCTGCACTGCGAAACACCCAGTACCGCCCGATGTGCGCCAGGGGCTCGAGCTCGGGGTGGGGCGGCACGAGTTCGTTCGACCACAAGATGTAGTCAGCCGCTGCCGCACAGATCGTCGCTCGTGCGACCGGGTACTGCGTGTGCCGCAACACCGTCACTTCGCTCAACACCGAATACTTGCCGGCGGGGGATTCGGCCGGCACGAGCACCGCCAAGCGGTGGGGATCCAGCGTCTGTACATATGCCAAGGCGTCGTGCTCGTCGGCGGGTTGGCCGGCGACCAGTCGTTGGCCGCTGATCTGCGCGGTCTGGAGCATCCCCATGCCGAGTAGCACGACGAGCCCCAGCAGCCCCCAGCGCGGCAGCCGTGCACAGACGAGCC
Organism: Chloroflexota bacterium; assembly: GCA_046046485.1. Classification (GTDB taxonomy): domain Bacteria; phylum Chloroflexota; class Chloroflexia; order Chloroflexales; family Roseiflexaceae; genus UBA965. Next base: position 383 of record JBJOJU010000281.1, read on the forward strand.
GCGCGCCATCGACCGCCGCGACGACCGCGACCACGATGAGCGGCAGCATGAAGCGCGGCAATACAAAGGCCACCGCCGCCACCGCAATATAACCGGCTGCCCAGGCATACAGGATGGAACGGGCGCTGCCCAACCGACGGCTGCTCGCTGCATGCCCGGCCCAGACGACCCCCACCACCCCGATCCAGTTAAAGGGGATGCTGAGCAGCCGCTGCCAGAGGGCACGGTCGTATTCCTGGTCGGTGGCACCGCTCCCCACGATCTGGCCAATCATATGCCACCACGACGCCACAAAGCGGCCCGGGTCGTTGGTGATGACCGTCAGCAATGAGATATCGTCGGGTACGTCGGCCCAACGCCCCCAGTCCATCCCGCCATAAACGGCCAGCCAGCTGTTTTTCGCCTGATGGTTGAACAGCGGGTTCCCGGTGTCGCGCAGATTGACCCACAGCTGGGGCAGTGCAACCAAAAGCCACCCGGCACCAAAGAGCGCGAGCAGGCGAATCTGCGCCTGCCGTGAAATGGGTGCCCGCCAAACGGCGACCAGTGCAGGGATCACCAGGACCAACCCGCTGTGGCGTGTCAGATAGGCAGCGCCGATGCATGCGCCAGCCAATACCCAGCGCAGACGGCGTGTCGGCGCAGTCGTTGCCCAGATCAGCACAGCAAGCGAGAGCGTACAGAATGCGGCAAACGGCATGTCGCTGCCCACCAGCAGGGCGGCATCGCCGAAGAACGCACTCCCCAGTAAGATCGCAACGGCGGCGGTATCCCAACCACGCCCGAGGGTCTGGCGGGCGATCCACCACGTCGACATGACCACGAGTGCCGCCGCCAGCACGCTCGCGCTGGTCGCGACCGCGAAGACCGACCAGCCGCTGAGTTGCCGGCCAGCCCACAGGACGGCCGGGTATCCCAGTTGATAGAAGCCGTCCGCGCGCATCACATCCCCCAGGCTGTCGGAGCGCGTTGCAAACGATCGAAAATCCTTTTCGACCCCCGGCACCACCAACGTCAGATGCAGCTGCTGGAGCCGCATGTACCAGACGACCCATCCAGCCACGGCAACACCCGTGCACCACCCGCTCCAGCGTTGCCAGGCGGCACACAGCGGTGTCCAGTAGACCCAGGCTGCGCCGAGGGTCGCCGCGAGCAGGCCCCACCACTGGATATCAGCGATCACCAGTGCACTGTGGAGCGGCCAGCGCCACCCTAGCGCAATCAGGAGATGCGGAGAAAACGTCGCGAGCACCCAGACCCAACTTGGTGGCGTTGCAGAGCGGCCGATGACGATCAGGAGCAGCAGAAACGTCGTCAGCACCACAGCCAACGTCGTGCTGGGGTATGGTCGTGCCCCCCATTCGGTCTCGTAGACGATCGTATCGAGCAGTATGCCGACGGGGCGCAGATCGCCTTTCTGCCACGGTCCCGTTTCGCTGCGGAAGAGCACAGGTGTGTCGGTGAGCTTTACGAAGACCCCGACGATGTCGATGCTGTGGGTCTGCCAGCTCGTATCCAGCGGCAAGTTCTTGCCGGTCGTGGTATCTGTGTCGGCAGTGATCAGGATGAGCTCCCGCGGAGTAGGAGCGCGCAGTGTCATCGTGAGGCGCGCCGGGATGCCGATGAGTGGCAGGCGCAGTGCTGCATCAGGGCCACTCCAACGGGCCATCCCTGGCTGTTCGAACGGAGCGGGGATCGGTTGCTGGTCGTAGAAGCCCTGGACATAGGCGCTGTCGGCACCGCCGATGTCGATGACCTGGCGAGTCGGGACAGCGTGCAGCAGCCCGGTCAGCACGACCGAACTAATGAGTGCGGAGGCGAACGCACGGGTATGTTGGAAAGAGCGCAAGAAGGAGCGCATAGCGGCCTATGTATGCTGGTTGCCTATGGTATAATACGTCACGTTGTCCGAATCTGCTAACAAGCGCATGGAGCATACAGATGGCACGAGTTTCCCGCGCGGACCGCAAGCGCATCAACGCACGAGCGAGCCAGACCAGCGCGCCATACATCCCCGAGACGGTCGAAACCGTGATTGCAGCCGCAGCCGAGTCGACCGTGTCTGTTCCGACCGAGAGCAAACTGCTGCGCACGACGCGCCGCCCGAGCCGTGCCGACCAGCCGGTCGACTACACCGCCGAGTACGCGGTCATCGCGCACGACCTGCGCCGGATCGGGTTCTGGGGTGCACTCCTCATCGTCGCAGTCGTGGCACTGGGGTATTCCGGCCTGGTCTAGTGACCGCGAGTACGTCTGAACGCGAGC
>JBJOJU010000315.1:0-13527 GCA_046046485.1 Chloroflexota bacterium
CGGCGTGGTACGCGGCACCGAGGCGGTGCAGTGCACGCGCGACATTCAGGCCTTTGCCGCCGGCGCTGTCGTGTTTCCCCTGCACGCGTGTGACGTCGCTGTGGCGAAAGCCGGGGGTTATCACCGTGCGGTCGAGGGCCGGGTTGGGCGTCAGGGCGATGATCATGCGTTGGGGGTGATGGCGATGAACGCCCGGTTGGCGGTGCCGCCGTTGAACATGGCCATGAAGTCGAACATGCGCTTCATGAAGCCGTATTTCGTGTTCAAGAGGGCGTTGACGTGGGCGTGTTCGCTCTCGTCGAGGATGCGCGCGGTGCCGGTGTGTGTCGGCCCCAGCGGGTTGCCGGTACGATCGCAGGCACCGACGGTCACGGCTGCGGTGTGGCGGATACGCTTTATTTTGCCCGCGTCTTTGCCGGTCATGACATACATGGTGGCACCGTCGCCGTCGAGCACAAACCAGACGGGTGTGGTGATGACCTGGCCGGATTTTTTGGTGGTGGCGAGGTTGACGAATTGCTCGGGAGTCAGACTGCTGAACGACATGGTCACTCCTTGGAACGGCGTTTGCGCCCGCGGACGAGCCCGGCGCGGAAGGCGAAGCCGACGGTGAACCCGACGACCATGATGATGATGAAAAATTCCTGCAAGCCGATTTTCATGATGCACTCGCTCTCTCTCGCTGCGATTGTAGCACGCAGATGCGCCGAGGCGGGCCAACTGGCTATAATAGAGTGCAGACAGAGAGGAAAGTGGCATGAGCAACGTGCATGTGTCGCGGCACCCGTTGGTGCACACCAAGTTGGCCATCCTGCGGGATCACGCCACCAAACCCAAGATATTCCGTGAATTGGTGGGCGAAATCACCCAGTTTTTGATGTACGAAGCCACTGCTGATATCGCTACCCGACCGGTGACGGTGCAGACCCCGATGGCGGCGTATGCCGGCCAGACGCTGGCGGTGCAGATCGGCCTCGTGCCCATCCTGCGGGCCGGCTTGGGCATGGTCGACCCGGTGTTGGGGATGATCCCCACCGCCCAGGTCTGGCATCTGGGGCTCTACCGTGACCACGAGACGCTCCAGCCCGTGAGCTACTACAACAAACTCCCCGCCCAGCCCACCTGCGACGTCGTGCTGGTGCTCGACCCGATGCTGGCCACGGGTGGTTCGGCGGCGGCAGCGGTGACGGTCCTGAAGCGCTGGGGTGTGCCCGATATCCGCTTCTTGGGGCTGATCGCGGCACCCGAGGGGGTCGCGTTGATGCAGCGCGAACACCCCGACGTGCCGCTCTATCTGGCGGCGGTCGACGATCGCCTCAACGACATCGGCTACATCATGCCCGGGCTCGGCGACGCGGGCGACCGGCAGTTCGGTACACGCTAGCAGGAGGCTCCGGTGGCAGGAATCATCACGGCTTCCATCGCCCTGGTCGCGGCGGTCGGCGCGCTCGTCGCGACGCCGGCGGTCATTCGGCTTTGTTTGACGCGGGGCTGGGTAATCCAACCCGGCGGGAGGCGGAAACATCAGGGTGCCATGCCCACCATCGGCGGTATCGCCATGTATGCCGCGTTTGTGGTAGCCATCGGCGTCGCCTGGTTGGCTGGGTTCTTCGTCCCCGAATTGCAACGCGACGCCCGCGATACCCTGCGGCTAGGGTTGTTGTTGGTGGGGGCGACCCTCACATTTGTGGTGATGTGGATCGACGACGTGGTGGAATTGCACTGGCTGCCCAAATTCATCACCAACGTCATCGCCGGTCTCATCGCCGTCGGGCCGTTTCTGTGGGAACAGACGCTCGCTGCCGACGCCACGGGTGCATTGACCCAGGCAAACGGAATCGTCTTTTTGGGCTTTAATATCCCCTACGGCGCGTATGTCGATTTCTATGCTCTGTCGCCATGGTTGGCCATCGTGGTGACGGTGTTTTGGTTGGGGTGGATGGTCAACACGGTCAACTGGATGGACGGCGTCGACGGCCTAGCCGCCGGGGTCTCGGGCATCGCCGGCGTGATGCTGGGGATCCACGCGCTGCGGCTCGACCCTGCCCAATACACGGTCGCCGTCGTGCCGTTGGCATTGGCAGGCGCAGCTGCCGGCTTCGTGTGGTACAACTTCCCCCCCGCCAAGATTTTTATGGGCGACGCCGGGGCCGAATTTTTGGGGTATGTTCTGGGCGTCAGTGCCATCATGGGCGGTGCCAAACTCGCCACTGTATTGCTGGTTTTGGGTGTCTGGATCCTCGATGTCGCCTGGTTGATCGTCTCGCGCATCGCCGCGGGCCGCTCGCCCACCCACAGCGGGCGCGACCATCTGCACCAACGCCTGACCGACGCCGGGTTTTCGCCGACACACATCGCCCTGTATTTCTATGGGTTGAGTATGGTGTTCGGGGCGCTGGGCATCGCCGATATCGGCTCGACTGGCAAACTCTGGGCCCTGCTCGCCCTGTTGGTCGTCGGCGTCGCGACGATCGGTTATGCGATGCGCATCAAGCCGCGTCCCCCCACCGCGTAGCGCACGATCCGGTGAAAAACCGAAGACGCGCAGCCCAATCACCCCGCGTAGCCGTGGCTGTGGGGTGCGGCGAGGCAGTTTTTCTCAAAATAAAAAAACATGCGGTCTGTGGGTACCCGCACCTAAAACCAACGCACGTTTTCCGATAGAGTGAAAAACCGAAGACGCGCAGCCCAATTACCCCGCTGCGCCGTGGCTGTGGGGTGCGGCAAGGCAGTTTTTCTCAAAATAAAAAAGCATGCGGTCTGTGGGTTTCGGTGTTTCGAAGCGACCTCATGCGTCAGTGCTGAGCCAGCCGCCGTAGACGGTTTCGATACCGGCGTCGGTCTCGATCTGTAGGCCGCCGTCGGCGGCGAGACTCAGCGCCCGCCCGCTGACACTCCGGTCAGCGCTGCGGACGACGACCTGTTGCCCCAAAACCGACTGGCGAGCATGCCAGGCGGGTTGATAGCTGTGGATGTCGTCGCGCAAGCGGTCGAGGCAGGCAGCGAACGCCGTGAGTTGGGCGGCGACCACTGCATTCCGGGTCGGTGGCGTCACGGCGTGAGCAGCCAGGCAACTGGCCGGTTGGCCGATGTCGGCGGCAGCCGGTGTCGCACTGATGTTGACACCCCAACCGATGCAGACAGACGCGAGCGTACCGGCCCGAATCTGGCCTTCGCAGAGCACTCCAGCCACTTTGGCAGCGGTGCCGCCCACCTGCAGCACGACGTCGTTGGGCCACTTGATGGTCACAGGCACAGCCACAAACGCCGCCAGCGTGTCGGCCAATGTCGCGACGAAGGCATTGACCAGGTGGGGGGTGTGCGGGGGCGGCAGCCAGGTCGGTCGTAGCAGCAGCGAGCAGAGCAGGGTCTGACCCGGGGCGTCGTACCAAGTTCGGCCGTGTTGGCCGCGCCCCGCGGTCTGGTGGTCGGCGACGACGACGAGCCCGCCGGGTTCCCCCTGGCGGGCAGCTGCGCGGATGACCGCTTGGGTCGAATCGGTTTCGCTCAGGTGCACGCAGCGGCGCACCAGACTCGTCGTCGCGGCGAGGGCTGCGATCGCGGCCGGGTCGAAATCGCCGCTCATGCCTGGCCGTCGTCGGGTGCTTGCAGGGCTTCACAGAGCCACGCATAGAACATCGTGTCGTCGGATTGCCCGTGGATGGCCTGGATCTGCGCCCACAGCTCTTTCTGCACAAACGAGGTGTGGAAGCCGTTGTGGTGGCACAGCCACAGCAGGGCCAGCAGCGCGGTGGTGTCGTTTTGACTACAAAAGGGTTGGCGTTTGACCAACTCGTAGACCAACGCACTGGTCTGGGCGATGGCCCCGGGGTAGCGATGCGCGCCGAACATCACCTGGTGTGGCGTCGCCAACACGCGCAGCAGCGTGTCATTGGAGCTGACGCCGAAACGGCCGCCGTAGCGCTGCACCAGGTAGTCGTGCATGTCGACGAGGTGGTCGCGGGTCAACGTCGCCATGGGCTATTCGAGGCCCGCGAGGCGCCGGAAGGCGCGGTCGTACTCGTCGACCACCGGTTCGGCCCACTTGCGCAATGACTCCGAGTGCGGCTTGCGTAGCAGGACTTCGCTGTCGGTGAAGACGATTTCGACCTCGGGTTCGTCGGCTAGGTTGGCGGCTTTGAGCCAGCCGCGCACCACTGCCGGCAAGTTTTGGGGCTCGACCACGAAATGCGTCGGCATATGGGTTACTCGCGTGGGCGCAGATGTGGGAAGACGACCACATCGCGGATCGTGGCTTGGTTGGCGAAGATCATCGACATCCGGTCGATGCCCATCCCCAAGCCGCCAGTGGGGGGCATGCCGTACATCAGGGCATTGATGTAGTCGTCGTCGAGCTGGTGGGCTTCGCTGTCACCGGCGGCGTGGGTCGCCAACTGGGCTTCGAAGCGGGCTGCCTGGTCGAACGGGTCGTTGAGCTCGCTGTAGCCGTTGCCGATTTCCATCCCGGCGACGATGGCTTCGAAGCGTTCGGTGATGGCCGGGTTGTCGGCGTGGCGTTTAGCCAGGGGCGAGAGCTCGACCGGGTGGTCGACGATGAAGGTCGGCTGGATGAGCGTCGGCTGGATGATCTCGCTGAACAGCTCGTCGACCTGTTTGGCCCACGAGGCTTTCGATTCGACGGGCAATTTGCGGCTGCGGATCTCGGCCAACAACCCGGGCAGGGTTTTGTGCTGCAAGATGTCGATGCCGGTCTGCTCGAGGATTGCTCCGGGGATCGAGACGCGCTGCCACGGTTTGCCGAAGTCGATGCTGTGCCCTTGGAATTCGATGACAGCCGACCCGTGGATCTCGCTGGCCGTCACCCGGCAGACATCTTCGACCAACTGCATCATGGTGCGGTAATCGCCGTATGCCTGGTAGCACTCCATCATGGTGAATTCGGGGTTGTGCGTGCGGTCGACCCCTTCGTTGCGGAAGACCTTGCTGATCTCGTAGACCCGCTCAAAGCCGCCCACGATCATCCGCTTGAGGTATAGCTCGACCGCGATGCGCAGATACAGATTTTGATTGAGTTGATTGTGGAAGGTCGTGAACGGGCGGGCCGTCGCGCCGCCGTAGATCGGCTGCAAGGCCGGGGTCTCGACCTCGAGGAACTGCTGGTCGTCGAGGACGCGCCGCATGATGCGCACCACTTGGGCGCGGATGCGGAAATTCTGGCGCACGTCGTGGTTGACGATCATGTCCAAATAGCGTTCGCGCAGGCGAGCTTCGACGTCGGTGAATCCGTGCCATTTGTCGGGCGGCGGGTTGATGGCTTTGGCGAGGATGGCCATGCCGTCGACATAGACCGATGCTTCGCCGGCTTTGGTGCGCCGCAGGGTGCCGCTGGCTTCGACGATGTCGAAGGTGTCGAGGTCGTCGGCGAAGCGGTCGAACCACGTGTCGCCCAGCTCGGCGCGGCTCAGCCAGAGCTGCATTTTGCCGTGCTCGTCTTCGATGTGGGCAAACGCCAGCTTCCCCATCACGCGCCGGGCACCGACGATGCGCCCCACCACGGTGACGCGGTCGTTGCGTTCCATCATGGCGTCGAAGTCGGCCAACACCGCTGCGATCGTGTGGCTGCGCTGGGTGCGCGCGGGGTAGCTTTCGATTCCGGCGTCGCGCAGACGGTTGAGCTTTTCGGCACGCTGTGCTTGGAGTTCGTTCAGTTCCATGGCTACTCGATTCGGCATTGGAGAAAGCGGTACAGATGAAAAACGGTACCCGCACGCGGCAACGCCGGGTGCAGGTACCGTCAGGACGTGATCAGCGGATGGACTTGATCGTGCACTTCACGGGGCCATTGGGGGTCTGCACGGTGACTTTTTCTTTGACACGGCGCCCAATCAAGGCAGTCCCCAGGGGTGATTCGTTCGAAATGCGCTGTTCCTTGGGGTTCGATTCGGCACTGCCCACGATGCGGTAGGTCTCGGGCTCGGTTTCGCCCTCGTAGACGACGGTCACGGTCGACCCGATGCGGACCTCTTTGCTGTCGCCGGCCTCGTCGTCGATGAGCTGGTGGCGTGCCAGGATGTCGCGGATTTCTTTTATGCGGCCCTCGAGGAACCCCGAAGATTTTTTCGCGTCTTCGTATTCACCCGATTCCGAGATATCGCCGAGTTCTTTTGCTTGATTGATACGCTCTGCGACTTCGGCACGGCCGACGGTCTCGGCCTGCTTGAGTTCTTCTTCGAGTTTCGCTTTGCCTTCGCGCGTCAGGTAGGTGATGCGGTCACTCATGGTGTGGGTTCCCTCTCGTACCGGCTGTGAAATGGCAAAACAATAAGAAAACCGAGAGGTATGCTCTCAGTTCAACGGTGAAGACGACGCCATTCCTGCCCAACAGTATAGCTGGTTTGTCATGGAAATGCAATTGATGCCCGAGTGGTTTGACAGCGCAGCGCCCGGTCTCATACAATACCAAGACGCGGGAGTGGCGTAGTGGTAACGTAGGAGCCTTCCAAGCTCATGTCGAGAGTTCGATTCTCTCCTCCCGTACCAAGCAGATTTCATTGTGTTCGCCCGCATACCACACCGTGTGTGACTCGGCCACACAGTCAATTCGACACGCGACGGCTTCATACACGTTTCGCACGACCTCGTCCATCGATGGCGGGGTCGTTTTGTGTAGTGTACGGCCGAAAAGGTAAAAACCTACTAAAATATACGCACGCTGTCAGTACAGAGCTATCGAAATGGGGCCGCCATGCGTCTTGCACGCCCACCTGTGTTCATCGCGTTGAGCTGCCTGTGTGCGCTCGCGCTCGGTTGGTACCTGTCGGTGCGTGCACCGCGGGAGATGGTCACACGCGCACCGCAGCTGGTCGTGCCTGAGACCATCGGCTGTGGAGGGGTCGCGACCGACATCGCCGATGTCGCGGCGCGGTATCAGATCAGCACCGCCGATATCGCCGATCTCAGTGCCTATTACAGTCTGCAAAACGCGGATTTCTGCGCACTGACGCAACAGACGGTCGACGAAGCACTCAGCGTCATCGCCGTGAAACGTGCCCAAGGGGCGCCGATTCTCGACCCGTCGACGATTGTCGGTGCGGACGGCTTGACGGCAGTGGAACGCCGGTTGGCTGTCAAACGGGCCCGCAAGCGTCCCGCTGATGCAATCCCCATCGACACCGAGGCGGTGCGCCAAGGCGACCTCAGTGCGTTGCAACCCGATAAACAGTGGCTGGTGATGCGCCAGCTCTCAGACACCGGCGTGGTGGTCGACAACGGTCTGTTGACTGGAAAGGCACAAGCCGATGCACTGCGGACCCGTACTGTAGCCCGTGGGGCTGGGGTCAACCCGCTCAGCTGGACTGACATCGGGCCGGGCAACGTCGGCGGTCGTGTCCGGGCACTGGTCATCGACCCAGTCGACACCGATACGATGTATGCAGGCGGTGTCAGTGGTGGTCTCTGGAAGACCACCGACGGCGGTTCGTCGTGGTCGCATCTCGACGATTTCATGGGAAATCTGGGGATCCACTCGCTGGTGATGGACCCGAGCAACCGCAGTGTGCTCTACGCTGGCACCGGCGAAGAGTTCCGCGGCGCAGGCATCTATAAGACCACCGACAGCGGCGCGACGTGGACTCAGCTCGCCGCTACGGCGACCAGCGACTTCCACTATGTGCGTCGTCTCATCATGTGGGAGCCGGGCGGGGTGTCGACCATCGTCGCGGCTACCGACACCGGGTTGTTTCGCTCGACCAACGGCGGTACGAGTTGGTCGCTCCTCGTCGCGGGGGCGTACATGGACGTCGAATACGACCCCAACAACGGCAACAATATCATCGCTGGTGGGAATGGGTATACCGTCCGTTCGACCGACGGTGGAACGTCGTGGGGGATGTATATCGGGTTCGGCCTGAATGGGCGCGTCGAACTCGCCTACGCACCGTCGCAGAGTGGTCTCATCTATGCGTCGGTCAACCGTAACGACGGTGAGCTCTGGAAGAGCACCGACGGCGGGGCAAATTGGAGTTACGTCAGTACGGCGGCGCTCTCGCAGGGCGACTACGACAATACCATTTGGGTCGACCCGACCAACGCCAGCAACCTCGTCTGGGGTGGGACCGACCTGTATAAATCCACCGATGGCGGGGTGACCGTCGGGGTCTACTCCGAGTGGTGGCGCTGGCCGCTGTCGCCGCACGCCGATAATCACCTCATCGTCGCGCACCCCGGGTTCAACGGCACCTCCAACAAGACCATCTTCGTGACCAACGACGGCGGCGTCTGGAAGGCAGCCGATTATTCGATTGCGACGAGCCGCAGCGGCTGGGAGTCGCTCAACACCGACCTCCGTGTCACACAGTTCTATAGTGTCGCCGGCAACGCACTGACCGGCCGTATTACCGGGGGATCACAAGACAACGGGACCCAACAGTACAGCAAATACCTCGGAGCCGGCGCGTGGAGCATGGTCACCGGCGGCGACGGTGGTTTTGCAGCAGCCGACGACAGCTACTGGTACGGCGAATACGTCTACCTCGGCCAGCTGTGCCGGGCGACGTGGGGCGGTGACTGCAATCGCATCGACGGTGGGCGTGATTACTTCAACAGCAGCACCGGGCAGTGGGAAGTCGTCTGGAAGGGCGCACCCTACGAAATCACCGACGCCAAAAACGAAACCGCCAATTTTATCGCGCCGTTCATCCTCGACCCCAACGACAGCACGATCATGCTCGCGGGTGGGCGTTCGCTGTGGCGCAGCACCGATGTCCGTGCGGCATTGACCGACACGACTGGCCCACAGTGGAAAGCCATTAAGCCCGCGGTGTCGTGTTCCGGTACTTACGAATGCTATATGAAATACATCAGCGCCATCGCCGTCGCCCCGGGCAACAGCAGTGTGGTGTATGTCGGGACCAACGGCGACGGATCGACCACCTACGGTAGTACGCTCTACAAAACGACCAACGCCGGCGCGGCCACGGCGACCTGGTCGACCATCGATACCGGGTTGCCCAATCGGGCGATCACCGATGTCGTAGTCGACAAGGTCGATACCAACACCGTGTATGTCGTGTTGGGTGGATACAGCGATGGGAACGTCTATCGTACGACCGACGGCGGGAGCAGCTGGGCGGTCCGCGACGGCAGCGGTGCCGACGAGCTCCCCGATGTGCCCGTCTACAGTATGGCAATTCACCCCGATAATCCGCTCTGGCTCTATGTGGGCACCGAACTGGGGTTGTTCAGCAGCGAAGACGGCGGCGCGACCTGGCAAGCGACCAGCGATGGCCCCGTCAACACCGCCGTCTATGACCTGCAGTGGGTCGGCAAAAAACTCATCGCCGCCACCTATGGACGTGGCATGTTCACCGCGGTCGCCGCTGCACCGACGGTCGAGTACATCCAAGCGGCATTGGGTGCGACGGGGACCGTCGTCTACACCGTCGCCTTTAGCGAAGTGGTCACGGGTGTCGATGCGAGCGATTTCGCCCTCATCACGACCGGCGGGGCGAGCGGGTCGATCCAATCGGTGAGCGGCAGCGGCAACGTCTACACGGTGACCGTCGCTGCCAGCGGAGCAACGGGTACGATCGGGCTGGCATTGGCAGCCAGCCCGATCATCAGCGACGCCCTGGGGAACGCCCTGACTGACACTACCATCGCAGAGTCAGCGCTCTGCTATACCGGTGCGAGCCTGTTGTGCCCGCTGCTCGTCACGAGCACCGGCGACAGCGGTGCTGGGACCCTCCGCGACGTCGTCGCAGCCGCCGCTGCAGGATCGACTGTCGCGTTCGCACCAGCGCTCGAAGGTCAGACCATCACCCTGACCGACGACATCGTCGTCGCCAAGGCATTGACCATCGACGGTGGGTTGATGACGAACAGCATCACCATCAGCGGTGGCGACACGACACGGTTGTTTACGGCATCGAGTGGGGGCGATCTCACGCTGCGTCGCCTCAACCTGACCGATGGATATGCGTCGCAAGGCGCTGCGGTGTATGTGAGCGCGTCGGGTACGGTCACCGTCGACCGGAGTGCTGTCTACGGTAACAGCGCAGCATTCGGTGGCGCATTTATGGACTACGGCGCGCTGACTATTGTCAACAGCACAATCTACCGCAACGACGATTTCTACGGCAACACAAAAACCACCTACGGCTCGAGCAATGGCGCCGCAATCTACGAAGACGGTTCAGCGACATTGACGGTACTGAACAGCACCATCGCCTACAACCGCTCGAACTACATCGCGGTGAGCCTGAGTGGCGCGCTGACGATGATCAACAGCATTATCTCGAATACGACCAACTACGCCGGATCGCCGGTCGCACTCTCCGACTGTTATTCGTGGGGCACGCGGAGTGTCGCTGCGTCGATTGTCCAGGATGGTCGTTGCGGCGAATCCATCAGGGCGAATCCCGGACTCGGCGCCCTCGGTTTGAATGGCGGCGGTACGCGTAGCTATGCGATATCTGCATCTTCGCTCGCCAGTGCCCCCTACAACCACGGCGATGCAACCACGTGTGCCGGTGCCCAAGTCGGCGGGATCGACCAGCGTGGTGTCAGTCGCGTCGCCCCGTGTGATATCGGTGCGTACGAGTACAGCGCGGCAGTCGCGACCGCGACGAAGTCTGCGACTCCGGTGCTGACCAAGACGCCGACCAAGCTCGCCACCAAAACCGCGACGAAGCTCGCGGTCAAAACCGCCACGAAGTCCAAGACCCGCACGAAAACCAAGACCCCCACCAAGACGCGCACACGCACGCGGACCCCGACCCCACGCCGCTGACCGTGTTATGCCTGCTGAGAAAACGAATACCCTTCGTCATTCGACGAAGGGTATTCGTTTTTTTCGTTTGCCGGTGCGGCCGCTCCTCAGAGCAAGGCTGCACTGCGCTGTGGGCGCTTGATCCCAGCAATGTAGTGCTGCATGATGGTCTGGAAGCTGCTGTTCATGTCGATCGGTAGGCCGAATGCATCAGCTGTTTCGAGCGTCGCAAAGCCATGCACCAGGCTGCGGAACCCACGCAACACGTTGGTGCGCTCGGCACTGTTGAGTTCGTATGGGATCAAAATGCGTTCGAGCAGCTCGGTCAACTCGTGGTTCGCCTGGGCCAACTCGAGGTTGGGGGCCGTCTGTGGGGCCAGCGACGCGGCGTAGGTGCCCGGGTTGAGGATGATGTAGCTGCGCATTGCATCTGCGATTGCCCAGAGCGCATCGGCGCCGCCCCGGCCGACGGCGGCGTCACGGCAACGCACCGACAACGCCTGCGCCCCGTAGCCGGCGAGGGCCGCACGCAGTCCATCGAGCCCGTCCACGTGATTGTAGAGCGATGGCAACTTGATGCCCAGGGTAGTGGCGATCGGTGCGAGTGCCAGCGCAGCATAACCGTGGCTGTTCACATGCCGGGCTGCGACTTCGACGACCAATGCGCGGGTGATGCTGTGTCGCGCCATGTGCGCCTCGTTCTGTAAAACGAATCGTGTTAGTCATTATACGAAACTATTTCGTTTGAACGGAAACGGCTCGACCGTGCTCCTTGGGGATGGGAATGAGCGGTGGAGCGATCGGGGGACGATGCGCCAGAGAAAACGGCAGCCGTGCGGCTGCCGATGCGATGATAGCCATGTGCACGTGCTGCCACGCGGAAACGCGTCGGGCAGCACCACGTGGCTCAGGCACGCAACAGGTGTTCCGCGACGATCTGGTCGACCGTGTGTGCGTAGATGAAGCGATACCGCATGCCGACCGGGGGCATATTGAGTGTGATTTCGGCCGATACCAACCCGTGCATACGAGCCCACATCGATTGAGCGGTCACCAACGAGCGGAAATTCCCCAGCCCGGTGACTACTGTCCACTCCGCAAAAGCCGGCGGCGGCGGGTCGGTGAAGGGCGGTACGGAGCTCGGGTTCAATCGCCCGGCGACGTAGATCGCATCGACAATCGAGACCAGCACCGCCAGTGTTTTGGCCGCCTCGGGCAAGATGATGTCGAGGGGTATTTCGTAGCCATTCAACGGTGGCCCGAACAACAGGTTGTAGTGATTGGGGTGTGCGATTGCCCAGTCACGGTATGCATGGAGGTTCGCCCGCAGCCGGCCTTCGAGATAGTGCGGTGGCAACGTCTCGTAGGCATTGATCAGAGTTGTGCGCAGCGACTCATACGCATCGACGGTCAGCGCCGTCACCAGCGCGTCGCGGTCAGCGAAATAATGGTAGATGGCCGGTGCGCTGATGCCCATCGCACGCGCGATTCCGCGCAGCGAGAGCATCGATAACCCGCTCTCGCTGATTTGTTGCCAGGCGACTGCCTTGATCGATGCTTGGTCGAGTGCGGGTTGTGCGTTCTTCTTCGGTCGAGCCACGTTGCCCTCGTGTAGGTATTAAAGAGATTATACGCGGAATCCCTGAGTTGTCGGAAGATTTTGATCTGAAATGTGAATTTTTTTGAGATTAACAATATTTTTTATTTACATGTATGGAGAGTTATTGGTCAAGAGAAAAATTTCGCTTGATTATGATGGGATAAAATGGTTAAATTTGCATTTTTCTGGAAATATGTGTAAATTATATTATATTAATGCTTTCTAACGAAATGTAGTAGCGGTGAACACACGCCGAGTATGCAACCAGTCCGGGTTTGTGCGCCGCGGATACGTTCCTCGGCGCACAGGCAGCGTCTCAGAACAGCCAAAGTCCACGGGCCATTGCCGGCGCGACGATGAGTACCAACAGCAGTCCGATGACTTGGAGACGCAACAGCGAGCGAATCCGCTGATATTCCGTGTCCGGCAGTTTGAGTCCGACATCCGCAATCGTACCCCAGCGGATATAGCGTATCGTCGGGTAGATGGAGAGGAGCGCAATTCCCAGAATCAGCGCCATCTTGATCCAAAACAGGACGTTTCCGGTATAAAACGTAGAGACTTTTCCCCCGTAGAAGACACGTACTATCCCTACAACCACCAGTACGAGCGACGAAATCCCGTACCAGGCATCGATCCGTTGTAGTCCGTGCGCTTCACGCACCGCGAGATGCTGCCGGAAGGTCAGCCACTCGTAGACCAGACATGCCACGAGAGTAAATGCGGCGATGTGATGGAGACTAGCGAGGATGGCGGGAAGATAGATCATGACATGCTCTTCTTTCTCGCATCTGCAGATGCGTGTGCGCTATTTGTGCGGCTGTTCGTCCGTTTGCGCGTTCAACCGCTCACGCGCGGTGTGCCGCCGTCCTATTGCTTCCACATGCTCCAAGGCGGCCCCCAATCCAAAGCGCGGCATGTTTCCATAGACGCACTCATACTGATCCGGGTTGATGAGATAGGTTTCGTGCCAGATGCCGACAGATCCGTCGCTGCCAACGGTCTGATTGAACCGCTTCCACGCAGCCACGTGGGGGTCGGACGGATTGCGTGCGAAAACCTCGAGATCGTCGAATGAGCGCCAATATTGCACCAAAATCGGCCCGCGCAGGTGCCAGAAGTATTCGCTGTGCAAAAAGCCCTTTTCGGGGTGGGTGTATAGCGTCCGGAGCATCGGCCCCATTGCGGTGGCGACGGG
>JBJOJU010000420.1:0-5192 GCA_046046485.1 Chloroflexota bacterium
CGGCGCTGGTCACGGCGCTGCGTGCGTTGAATCGGTGGGAGACGCAGGGAGTCCGAGTGCACACCTGCACCACCGTCGACAACACCCTGGGGGGCAAACCCTGGTCCTTTTTCACCGAGCAGGTCAAAGAAGTCTGCGCTGATGGGGTCGTCATCGCCGGTGTCGACCTGCACGGATTCGCCGAGCAGGTACGCGTACACGACGGTAGCAGCGTACAGGTCCGTGTCCCCGCCAGTCAGGTCTTTTCGGTCACCATCGACCCGCTGAGCTACACCTTCGACGGCCGCAAGGGGTGGTTGAGCCCCGACCGTGAAGACGCATTCTGGCAGGTCATCACGACCAATCTCTACAACGGCATGCTCGATGGTGCGTGTCACCAGCAGGTGACCGAGCGCGCGGCGGCGTCGTTCGAAACGGTCGCTACCGAACTCATCCAGGCGATCGAACCGGGGTTGACCGATGTGCGCATCGACGGCGCGGTGGGCGATTGTCGGACGGTCGTCGATTTCGCTGCCACAGAAGGGAACTAATATATGCAGGCATTGCTGCGCATGATACTGGGGTTTGCGCGCACGACGCTCTTCGTGGTCCTCGTCGCTGCGGTCGTGCTTTGGTTGGCGGGGAGTCAGTGGGGTCAGCCCTTGCGGGGGTGGATCGGCGCCGCGTCCGCTGCAGCACCCACGACCGTCGTCGTCGTGCCGACCGCGACCGCCAGTGTGCCGCCCACGACGACGGTGATCCCGACAGCGACGGCGACACCGCTTCCGACTCAGACCCTGACGCCGACTGCGACCCCGTATGTCGTGCAGCGCGACGCCATTGTGCGGGCGATGGCG
Source organism: Chloroflexota bacterium (assembly GCA_046046485.1). GTDB lineage: Bacteria > Chloroflexota > Chloroflexia > Chloroflexales > Roseiflexaceae > UBA965. The sequence continues at coordinate 837 of JBJOJU010000420.1, forward strand.
AATAAGTGGACGATGACCACCCAGACTGCCTGGGTCGAGACGAGCTGGCAGCTCGACACCAGCACCAACCGTGGCATGTTCGACCGCTGGTGGAACGGTACGCAAGACATCGAAGCCCACGCCGAATATGACGTCAGCGCCGGCATGGATTTCGATCGCATCGGGGTGCTCATCAGCGCGGGCAACAAAATCAGCATCACCCTGCCTCCTGCCCGCATCTTGGCCGTCGACGAGCGCGAGGCGCGGCGGACGATTACCGCAGCGCGTGACGGCCTGCCCTATACCTTCGACCCGCAGAATCAGATCGACGTGGCGGTCGCTGAGCAAATCGGGGTCGAAATGGCAGCCGATGCGCAGCAGAAAGCCTGCAGCGCCGGGGTCCTCGATCGCGCCACCACCCAAGCGAGCTATGCGATCAAAGAATGGGTCTTGCAGATTCACCCGAGCCTGCGCTACCAAGACATCAGCGTCCTCACGCAGCCGGGTGTGTGTGACTGACAGCGGACGGTCCCTCCCGTACAATGACCATATCCAGACGGATATGGTCATTCTTTTTTCTGAGCCCGTCCAATGACACACCCCCACGACCGTGCGACACCCACGATGGCTGCCTCTCGACCCCTCCTCTTGGTCGGGGCGACGCTGGCGTGTCTGCTGTGGGGCGTCGGTGGGCATGCACGTGTGTTCGTCGCCCTGCTCGCCGTCGTGCTCGTGCCAGGTTGGTGGCTGGCGGTGTGGAGCGGCGACCGTGTGCCGTGGTTTGTGCGCATCACCGTTGGTCCCGCGCTGATTGCAATCGCTGCGGTGTGGGGCGCCGCGACGGGCGTGGGTATCCCGGTGGCAGTGTGGCTGGCCGTGTTTGGCGGCGGGGTACTGCTGGCGCTGCGACGGCTGTGGCGCCACGCGCCGACACTCACGGGAGCGCCGCCGTCTCTGGCTGCGGGGGTGACGTTGGCAGCCGTCGGTCTCGGCGTGGTGTGGACACGCATGGCAGCCATCGAATCGCTAGCGCTGCCACCCTGGGTCGATGCGGTGCATCACGCGCTCCTGATCCGGGTGGCAGCAGAACGTGGTCACGCGCCGTGGGATCTGACGCCCTACCTGCCGGTCACAGCCTTGACCTACCACTCCGGCTTCCACAGCATCATGGGCGTCGTCTACGCGGTCAGCGGCTTGCCCGCGGGTGTGCTGGGGCGGTTTCTCCTCATCACTGGGCAGTATTGGAACGTCTTGGCGGTGCTGGTGGTCGCCGGGTATATCTGGACGATGACGCGGTCGTGGTGGGCGTCGGTGGGAGCCATGGTGACGGTGGGGCTCGTCTCGTTCATGCCGGCCTATTACCTGAGTTGGGGGCGGTATACCCTCGTTGCGGGGATGGTGATGCTCCCCGCAGCGCTGTGGGTCGTCCAGGCGCTGTGGGCGACCCCGCGGCGCGGCATCGACCCGCTCTGGCTCATCCCCACCTTCGCGGTGTTGGCCTTGGTGCACATGGTCGTCTTTGTGATGGCACTGCTGTGGGTGCTGGTGTGGGTGGTGCGCAGCGGGCGTATCCCGGCCGGCGCGATACGGGCTGCAGTGCTGACGCTGCTCGCGACACTCCCCTGGTGGTGGCTCGTCGTCGGGCATACCCAGCTCAGCGCTGGCGCGTCGGCGATGCACCTGGTGGGCAATCAGAGCCACAATGCCCTCGCACAGGGATTGGTCTGGGCGCTCAATAATCGCTGGCTCATCCCGCTGGCATTGCTGGCTGGGTTGGTGGGCATCCGTCGGGGGCGGGTATGGGTGGCGATGCTGGTGATCTGGTATACCGCCGTGCTGCTGCTCGCCAATCCGCCCATGCTCGGGCTGCCCTATCTGTCGTTTTTCACCAACGAGACCGTCATCACGACCCTGTATTTGCCCATGGGGATGCTGATTGCGACCCGCTTGCCCGCACTGGTGCGACGGGTCGGTCCATGGGCCGTGGCGCTGCTCTGTATCGCGGTCGGGGCCGTCACCATCGGACCGAGTGCGCGCATCGTCAACCAAGAAACCGTCATCGCCACTGCCGACGACGCGGCGGTCTTGGCCTGGGCTGCCGACGGACTTCCGGCCGACGCCGTGGTGCTCACCAACGCCACCGGGTGGATGTGGGGCGTCGACCGGGGCAGTGACGGCGGCTGGTGGCTGACGCCGCTGGCTGGGATCGAGACGACGACGCCGCCGGTGCTCTACACCTATGCCGCTGCTGCTGATGTCGCAGCGGCCGCCGCGCGGACCCACACCGTCGCGACGGCCACGGGCACGCTGCCATCGATCGAAGCACTCGTCGCTGCCTACCCCGAAGTCAATTACATCTATGCCAGCGAGCGCGGCGTCATAAAGCCGTCGGTCCTCGACACGTCGCAACAATTCGAAGTCCGCTTCCGGAGTGGCGACGCCGCCGTCTATGCGGTCATCTGGTGAATCCATTGCTCAGCGAGCGCGAACGACAAATACTCCAGCAGGTTGCGACCGGTCTGACGAACCGGCAGATCGCTGCGGCACTCGACATCAGCGAAAACACCGTCAAAGTCCACGTGCGGAACATCTTCGCGAAAATCGGCGTCGCCTCGCGGACCGAAGCCAGTCTCTATGCGGTGCGCACCGGATTGATCATCCTCGAGTCGGCTGCACCACCCGCCACCGACACGACGACACAGGCACCCGCAGTCGACCCCGTGCCGGCGCAGGCAGCGGAACCGCCTGCGCCCGATGCAGCCGTCGCACCCGTGACCACACGGCACGGTGTCCAAGTAACCGACCGCCGCCGGTTTCTCATCCTGGCGGCCACTGCCGGGCTCGCAGCAGTCGGTGCCGCACTCTGGCGGGCCACCACCCCGGCGACCGTCGCGCCACCTGTACGGCCAGTAACCGAAGACTCGCGCTGGCAGCGCTTCCCGCCGCTCGGCGAGCCGCGTGCGGGCGTGGTTTTTGCCGTGATGGATGGGGTACCCGTGGCATTGGGCGGCGGCACAACCACCGCGTCACAGCTGCGCGTCGACCGTTACGACGAAGCGAGCGCGACCTGGCAGGCACTGCCCGACCTCCCCTTTCCGCTCCACGCAGCACTCACGTGGTCTGACGGTGCCGGGCTCGTCATCGCCGACCGTGCAGCCGGGCAGGTGCGTTGGTACAGCGCGGGAGTCTGGAGTGCGGTGCCCCTCCCCGAACCCGACCCGGTACTGGGCGTGGTGCGCTGGCAGGGCGATATTGTGGTGCTGACCGCAGCACGTTGCTGGCGCTACCAAGCGGCGTGGCAGGAGCTCGCTGCGCTACCCGCCGAGCGCACGCCGGTCACCCTCGTCGCCGCCGACCAACTGTGTGTCGTCTGCCGCGACGGATCGGTCTGGGCGTGGGACGCAGACGTCTGGGGCACCGTCGGGGGCATCGGGAGCGTCTGGGATGCCGGGCTCGGGTACGGTGTATTGGGGACGATTGTCCTCCTGTCGGCCCCGCCGGCAGCCACGCTGTCGGTCTACACGCCGGGGAGCACACAGAGCATCGTCCAAGCTGTCGTGCCCATCGCCACGCCGTTGACCCAGTCCTTTGGGTGGCGCACGATGATCGTCTACGCCGACGCAGCCGGGCAGCAGATCTTCGGCTATCAGATTCTCTTTCAGAATTTCGTGCCTATCGCACAATGAAAAACGCACCACCGCGCCTGCGGTGGTGCGCTGCGGGCTACGGCTTATTGGGGCGTGCCGTTGTAGTCGTCGCCGGTCTGCCCGAGAGGCGACATCGACACGACACGGGCGACGACACCGATGGTCGACGCTGCGGCCAGCGTCGTCGGGTCGACCGACTCGAAGACGGCACTGCCGGAGTAGAGGACCGCGCCACTGACCACCGCGTAGCCGAATTCGGCGAGCTCCGCTGCGGTGTGACCGGTACTGGCTGTGGCTTTGCTCGGATCGATCGACACTTTGGCGTCGGGCAACACATTCGCCGTCAACAGCGTTGCGACTTCCTCGCCCTTGTAGTTGTAGAGCTTCATGCGGACTTTGACTGTGGCGCCACCGGTGTTCTGAACGGCGAAAAACGTCCGTTGGCGTGACTCGCCGCGGCAGACCGCAGCAGCGGGGCTCGCGGCGAAGCAGCTGGTGGTGTAGCGCACAAACGGCGTGTAGACGGTCGAACTGCTGCTGATGATCCCCGGGGTCGACGACGAGAGCCCGCCACCGTTCACCTTCTGCACCGCGACGATCTTCGCCGTCGATGTGATCTTTGCCGAGCCCGCCGACGCGGGCGGCATGCCTTGACCCGTGGCGGTGTCGACATTGCCCATGGCGTTTTTGCTGGCGTCACAGCCGCTCACGCTCACCTTGCCGTAGGCAG
>JBJOJU010000126.1:0-8504 GCA_046046485.1 Chloroflexota bacterium
CACCAAGGAAGTCCAGCCGGTCATCAAGATCCCGGCCGGCAGCACGCTCAAGATCAAAGCGACCAGCCTCGACGTCACCCACGGGTTGTACATCGAGCAGCACGACGCCAACGTCATGCTGCTGCCTGGGCAGATTTCGCAGCTCGATTTGACATTCAAGAAGCCCGGTGTGTACCACATCATCTGTCATGAATACTGTGGGCCGGGGCACCAAGCGATGGTCGCCGCCATCGAAGTGAACTAAAGGCACGACAATGCAACAATCCAAACCACTGTCCATCACGCCGGAACTGAAGTTCCCCAAGATCGGGCTCCTGACGGCCGAACAATGGATCGTCGGCTCGCACGTCTTGACCGGGCTCGCCGCGCTGTTGATCGGTATCTTCCTAGGCCCGTTCCAAGTATTTCGTCGTGCACCGGCGCTCAAATGGGCAATCCCGGTCTTCAGCTACTACTACCAGGCGCTGACCGTCCACGGTGTGCTCAACGCACTCTTTTTCACTACGTTCTTCATCGTCGGGTTTAGTTACTTCGCCATCATGCGGTCACTCAAACGCGAAATGTGGAGTACCAAGCTCGTCTGGGTCGCCTTCTGGTTGATGTTCGTCGGCTTGATGCTCGTGGTCTACGCACTCGTGACCAACCAAGCCAATGTGTTGTACACGTTCTACCCCTCGCTCATTGCACACCCGGCGTTCTACTTCGGGTTGGTTTTGCTGGTGGTGGGCACCTGGGTGGTCACGGCCAACTTGTTCATGACCTACGGGCAATGGCGCAAAGAAAACCCCAAAGAGCATCTGCCCCTGGCGGTGTTCGCGACCCTGGCAAACTTCATCATCTGGACGGTATCGTCGCTGGGTGTGGCCATCGAAGTCTTGTTCATGTTGCTGCCGCTGTCGTTGGGCTTGATTACCCAGACCGACCCGCAGGCCGGCCGCACGCTGTTCTGGTTCTTCGGCCACCCGTTGGTCTACTTCTGGCTGCTGCCGGCATACACCTCGTGGTACGCGATGTTGCCCAAGCAGGCCGGCAGCAAGATTTTCTCCGACCCGCTGGCCCGCGTCGCGTTCATCTTGCTGATGATTTTCTCGATCCCGGTGGGCGTCCACCACCAATTCACTGACCCCGGCATCAGTGCCGTGATGAAGGGGATTCAGACTGTCTTCACCTTCGTCGTGGCCATCCCGAGCTTGCTCACGGCGTTCAACGTCGGCGCGATGCTCGAGTTGTCGGGTCGCCGTCGTGGTGCCAAAACGCTCGTCGACTGGGCATGGAAGATCGATTGGAAAGATCCCATCATCGCCGGCCAGGTATCGGCCATGCTGTTGTTTGTGCTGGGCGGCATCACGGGCATCATGAACGCCTCGTTGACGCTCAACATCGCACTGCACAACACGTCGTGGATCCCAGCGCACTTCCACCAGACCTTGGGCGGCGCGGTGACGCTGACGTTCATGGCCGTCGTCTATTGGCTGGTCCCGATGATCCGTGGCCGCAAGTTGTTCAGCACCAAGCTGGCACTCTGGCAGGTGCACACGTGGTCGATCGGCATGATGGTGTTCGGCGCGACCTACGGGCAAGCCGGCCTCATCGGCGTCCCGCGCCGTACCGACCTGGGTGCAGCCAACGCGTACATCAACGTCGCGGCAGTGCCCTGGCTCAACGCAGCTGCTATCGGTGGTGCGTTGTTGCTGATTTCGGGGATTCTGTTCTACATCAACGTCTTCGGTACCCTGTTCGTCTCCAAGGCTCCCCTCGACATCGAGGCACCGATCGATACCTACGTCGAATCGAAGTCACCGTTGTGGATGGAAAAATGGGGCATCTGGCTGTCGATCATCGCCATCCTCTGCGTCATCGCCTACGCCCCGGTCTTCCTCGAAGTCTTCGACTTCACCAACGGCTTCCAGACCCCCGGCTATACCCCCAACGGCGCCCCCTATAAACCGTAATCGTCACCACTGCGTGGGGGTTCACCCGAACCCCCGCGCCGAGAGCAACACATGGTACAGACATTCGCCCGTCACGAATTTGCATTCCAGATCGTCGCAGCCGGGTTCATCGGGCTCGCCGCATGCAGCATGGGCTTTGCCTACGCATACGCCGCCGACACCGCGGCGTTTCTGTCGTCACCCGGGCAGATCTGGGCATATGTCTGCGGCGCGCCGCTCCAGAGCACCGCGACGACCCCCATCCTGGTCGGTGTCAGCAGCGTGAGCGCACTCGTCGGCGCCGGATTGTTGTATCTGCGGGCCCGTGCGCTGGCTTCCTGACCCAGGCAAATCAATGTGATAGACTGAAAGAGCGCAGTACTGCTGCTCTTTTTTGTTCCACTGGGGGAAAACGATGTCTGAGACACGACCGGCGACGGTTTCCCACGCCATGGAAGACTATCTCAAGACCATCTACGAGCTCGCACAGGATCGTGCCGTCGTGACGACGACCCAGCTCGCACACCGCATGCAGGTACGGCCTGCATCGGCGACCGGCATGCTCAAAACCCTCGCAGAGCTCCACCTCGTCACCCATACCCGGTACTACGGAGTCACACTGACGCCGGCCGGTGAACGCATCGCCCTCGAAATCCTGCGGCATCACCGTCTCATCGAACGCTACTTGGTCGAAGCGCTGGGGTTCGGCTGGGACGAGGTCCACGAGGAAGCAGACCGCCTCGAGCACGTCATATCCGAAAAATTCGAAGCGCAGATTGCGTCGTTTCTCGGCCACCCCACGACCGATCCCCACGGCGCCCCAATCCCCACGGTCGACGGCACGATGCCGACACACAGCACGCTGAGTCTGGTCGATGCTCGCTGTCACGTGCGCTATGCCATCTCCCGTGTCCGCGGTGACGATGATGCTGCCCGCCTGGGCTATTTGGCGTCACTGGGCTTAGTGCCTGGTGCATCCGTCGTCGTCGAAACAAAGGCCCCGTTCGACGGGCCGCTTTCGCTCACCGTCGCCGCCGGTGTCATCGCCATCGATCGACGCATGGCTGCCCTCATTGTGGTCGAGGAATCCCATGCAGCTCCCAGCACACTTCGTCGCGACGATTAACGGTCTGTATGGGCAGCGCGGCGCTGCCTGGCTCGCAACACTCCCCGACCATCTGCGCGCACTCGCCACGATGTGGGATCTAGAACTCGCCGCGCCATACCCCCTCAGCTACAACTATGTCTGCGCCGCAGTGGTGCGTTCGACGGGGCAACTGGTCGTCCTCAAGACCGCCCCTGCCAACCCCGATTTCGACACCGAAGTCTCTTGGTTATGTCAAACAGCCGGCACCGGCGTCGTATCGGTGACCGCCATCGACCGTGCGCGCACCGCAGTGCTACTCGCTCGTGCGACCCCGGGGACCCGGTTGGTCGACAGTGCGTTGTCGGACACCCAACAAACCGACGTCATTGCGCATCTCATCCACAGCAGCCGCACACCGGTGCCGGCGCAACATACATACCCCAGCGTCGTCGGGCAATGCGCCGTGCTGCGCAGCCTCCCCGATCGGTTCCCCGCAGTCGCCGCCATCCTGAGTCTCCAGCATATTGCGGCGGCAGTCGCGATCGTCGACCGGCTCGGACCGTCAGCGTCCACTCACCTCCTGCACGGTGATCTGCACCACGAAAATATCCTGCTGCACGATGGGCGCTGGATCATCATCGACCCCAAAGGTGTGGTGGGCTGCCCGGCCCACGAATGCACCGCGTTGCTGCGCAATCCGGGGCGGCTGCTCGACAGCGGCGTCGATGTCGTGGCGTTGACGTGCACGCGCATCGCCGCGTGTGCCGAGATACTCGGCCTGGCGCCTGGCGACATCGCCGCATGGAACTACGCACAGATGGTGCTATCGGCATGGTGGTGCGCCGAAGACGGCGGTGAAATCCCCAGTACAGAAATCCGCCGTATCGACGAATTTCGGCGTGTCGCAGCGGTCTACGGGATACCCGAAGCACAATAAAAAACGCCGCCTGCGGTTTCCCGCAGGCGGCGCACACCACGCCTCACCAACTGGTCAGTTTGGCGTTTTTCTTGATCCAATCGAACACGACTTTAACATTGGTATAGATACCTGGCAGATTCGGGCTGGCACAGCCGCTCCCCCAGCTGACGACACCGACCTGGTAGCGCGTCGTGCCAGATTTTACGACCAGCGGTCCACCGCTGTCGCCTTGGCACGAGTCTTTGCCACCGACCTTGAGGCCGGCACACAACATCGAGGTGGTGATTTCGCCAGGGTAACTGAGTTTGCACGACGTCGGGCTGACCAAGGGCACCGTCACTTCGCGGAGTTTATCCGATACATTACCCTCAAACGAAACCGCGCCCCACCCACTGACCGTGGCATTGGTACCCGGTTTATAGAGTGCATCGTTGCGCGACGCCACCGCCAACTTGACGGTCTTCACACCCGCGGTGAGCATGACCGGTGACGAAAGGCGCAACAGCGCCACATCCATGTGCATCGTGCTCGGGTTGTAGTTCCAGTGGGTAATGACCGCCGAGACGGTACGCTTCTGGTAATACGGGTTCAGCGTGTTCTTCCCCAGAGCGGCCATGTTTTGCAGACCCGCATACACGGTGAAATCACTCGCGGCGAACTGCTCACCGAAATCGTCGACGGTGCAGTGCGCTGCCGTCAGCACATATTGGGTGCTGATCAACGAACCGCCACACATGTAGCCGTTGAACAAAATCAGTACTTGGTAGGGGTACTCTGCCATGCTGGCATAGGTTCCACCGACAATGCGCGATTCTGCAGCGACGGCGGGGTTTTTCGTCGGTGTCGCCACTGCCAACGCGACTACTATCGCCAGAAACAATCCGAGACGTTTCATGCATCCTCCAGTCGTTCGTCGGTTCATCATACAGGCAAAGACGCTTCCCGTCACCGAAAAGTTCAAACCCATTCACTTTTCGCCGCATCTTTCAGGGGGGTGGACGCCGCGTGGGCGTGCGGGTCCGGGTGGGGGTTTTCGTGCGGGTGCGGGTATTGGTACGGCTCCGGGTCGAGGTCTTGGTACGACTCCGAGTGGGTGTACGGGTTTTGCTGCGAGTGGCGGTACTCGTGCTGGTCGCGGTGGGCGGGATCGTCGCCGAATGTACCGACCCGTCCTCTGTGGGCGTCGCGGTCGCAGTCGGAGCGACCGTCACCGTCGGCGTGCGCGTCTGGGTCGGCTTGGTCGTGCGCGTCGGCGTGTGCGTATTGGTCGATCGCGGCGTGCGGGTCTTTGTCACGGTGGGCGTCGTGGTCGCGGTGTGGGCAGGGTCACTGGTGGGGGTCGGCGTCTGCGTCGCCAACGCGGGCAGACCGCCGGTATAGCTCTCGATCCACTCGCTGAACGACGACACGCGCGTGTAGATGCCCGGGTAGCGGACATCGGCACAACCCTCGCCGGAGCTGACAATCCCGACGACGACGAAGTGGCCGGCGAGTGATCCGAACAGCGGGCCGCCACTGTCGCCCTGGCAGGCATCGATACCGCCGTAGAGGGTATCGCCTGCACAGAGCATCCGGTCGGTTATCGGGCTATCGATGAGCCCGTAGAGCCGCGCACACTCGCTGTTCCCGACCACCGGAACCGTCACTTTTTTCAACACCGACGACTGGCCACCACGCTCGGTCGTGCCCCACCCCGTGACGGTGAGCCAGGTGTCGTCTGCGTAGAGCTGGCCTGCTGCAGGCACAGTCCCGAGGTATGCCGGGGCGACCTGTGCATTCAGTAGCAACGGGTCGTCGAGCGACGAGGTCGCGTCGGCGTCGCTGCTCTGGAGCTCGAGGAGTGCGATGTCGTAGTCGTAGATCGTCGAGTCATACAGCGGTGACACGATGATACGTTTGATGGCACGTTCTTGGGCGTACGGATTGGCGTCGAGGGTGGTCGCGCTGTGGACCCCGACGACCACGCGCAACGACGCCGGAGTATAGTTGGCCACACAATGCGCAGCCGTCAGCACCCAGGTCGGGCTAATCAAGCTCCCGCCACACCGCTGCGGTGCAAAGAACCCGGCATAGCGCAGGTACACCATGAACGGGAACTCGTTCGGTGTCGTTTCGGTGCCGTTGATAATCGACGGACCCACGAGCAGCGCTGCGTGCGTCGCCGTCGACCCGGCAATCAGTGTCCCGATGAGCATGAGTGTGATGACCAGCCGCCGCATGGATACCTCGTCCAACCCTACATTCCCGACGTCGCTGTGGCCAGTGCAGTTCCATCACTCTACCACATGCAAAAAAACGCACGACCGCCGCGTGGCGGTCGTGCGACAGCGCAATGCTCAGCGACCCCGAGTCGGGGTCCGGGTGATGCGGGCGCCTAGTGCACTCGAACCCGTGACAATCACGGCACCCGTGCGCAGCCCAATCACCGAATTGAGCATGCCAGCGCCGATGGCCACTGCGTTTTTCACGACGGGGATATTGAGCTGCCCGTAGGAATTCCCACCCCACCCGACGACCGAGCCGTCGCGCCGCAGTGCCAACGAAAACCCATTCCCCGCACTGACGGCATAGACATCGGTCAACCAGGGCGGCACTCGCGTCTGGCCGTAGGTGTTGTTCCCCCAGGCGACGACTTTTCCATCGGCGCGCACTGCCAAGCCGTGGTCAATGCCCGCACTGACCGCGATGATGTCTGACTTCGCAGCGGCGGGGATATCGACCTGATGCAAATCGTTCCGCCCCCAACCGATGACTTCGGTGGTGACCCCTCCCGATTCATCGATGACGCTGCGTAACGCCAACGAAAAACCATTCCCAGCCGTGATCGCCGTGATGTCGGCCGCTGGCTTCGGACGCCGCGAACACTGCCCGTAGTCGTCTTTCCCCCAACAGATGACACTCCCACCACGCAGTGCCAAGACGTGATTCGACCCTGCGGCGACTGCGCTGACCGCCGACTGCGCGACGAGCGGAATCTCGAGCTGCTTATAGTCGTTGGCACCCCAGCCGTAGACACGCCCGGCGTCGCTCAAGGCGATGGTGTAATTGCCGCCCGCGGCCACATCGCTGAAACGTACCCCACTCAGCCCAAAGGGAATCGTCGACTGTTTCTGCGAATTCAACCCCCACGTCACCAACTGCCCATTGTAGAGCTGGGCGACCGAAAACGACGCGCCACTGGCGATTTTTTTGAATGCCAACGGTTGGGCTGTGGGTGTGATCGACGGGGTCAGCGTGATCGTCGGGGTCCGACTCGCAGTCCGGGTCGCGGTCCGGGTCGGCGTCGATGTGCGGGTGGGCGGGACGGTCTCGGTGGGCGAGAGCGTCGGCGTGCGTGTAATCGGGACCTGTACCGACCCCACATAGCTGCGGATCCACGTCGCATAGTACGAAACACGCGTATAGATGCCCGGGTAGCGCGGCAACGCGCACTTTTCGCCGGAACTCACGATACCGATGACCGTGTTGATGTTATTGAGTTTCGCGAACAGCGGGCCACCGCTGTCGCCTTGGCATGCGTCGACCCCACCAGCGTCGTAGTTCCCCGCGCAGAGCATTCCAGCGGTGATCGGCTGCGACACCGGCGGGATCGAGTAGTAGTCGTCGCACCGCGTATTTTGGACGACAGGCAAGGAGACTTTTTGCAGCACGGTCGCGTTCGGCCCGTTGTAGCTGGTCGTGCCCCAGCCGACCGTCGTCGCCACTGTCCCCCCCACGTACAACATCGCCGAATCGGGGATGAACCCCAGTGCCGCGGGTGCAATCTGGGCGCTCTTGGGCATCTCGGTGGCCAATTCGAGCAAGGCAATGTCGTTATCGAGGTTACTCGCGTTGTAATTGGGGTGAATGACGATGCGCTTGAGCGCGCTCGTGCGCATATAGGGGTTACCAGAGGCTCCCCGGTAGTGCATCCCGAGTGCGACGTTGTAGGCACCGCTCCCCGCGCCTGCGACACAATGGGCGGCGGTCATGACCCAGGTGCGCGACACCAGCGTCCCACCACAGCGCGGCGCCGCAAGACTCCCCACCGGGTATAAATACGCGACGAACGGGTATTCATTGGGGACCACGTCGCTTCCGCCCACGATCGACGGTCCCAGCAGCTGTTCTGCTGCCGTCGGATGAAGCCCGGTACTCAACACGAGGATGAGGGTGAGCAAATACAGTACGCTGCGCATGGCACGATTCCCCCGTTTCTCACCTCTTATAGTACCGCATGCCGCAGCGTTCAGACGCGCTGTGATACAAACGATATCAAACCGTAAAGGTCACCGGCGAGTTCTGTCTCGTTGCGGAGCTGGTTGTGATTGTGTATGCTAGCGGTATCTCCGATTTTATGCGACAGGAGCACGGAATGAGCAATCGCGGTCAGCAGCACCACGACGACGAGCAGGATTTTGAATTGAACTTGGTTGTCGGTTCGATTTTCACGGTGACACCGCAAGAAGACCGCGCCGCCTACGAAGAAGAGCGTGAGGGCATCCAGGAATTGCAGGACCTGCTGCGTGAAAACGGTATCCAGGTCGATCTCTTAGCAAACCCGGGCACGTCGCTGTGGGAAGGCGGC
>JBJOJU010000045.1:0-4779 GCA_046046485.1 Chloroflexota bacterium
GCCAAGATGTCGTCGCTCCAGATGCCCGTGTCGAAGACCTGGTTGGGGTGGATGACGTTGACACGGATGCCGCTGGCGCCCCACTCGAGCGCCGCGACGCGTGCCAACTGGGTCAGCGCCGCTTTCGAAGCCGAATACGCGGCGGCGCCGGGGCCGGGGGCAGGCACGTTCTTCGACCCCACGATGACCACCCGCCCTCCGTCACGCGACAACGCCAACAGTGGTTGGGTCTCGCGCAGGAGGACGACGTTGGCGTCGAGATTGACGGCCATCGTGCGCCGCCATTCGTCCAACGGCAGTGCGTCGACGGTGCGACTCTTGGGGAAGATGCCGGCGTTGAGGACGACGATGTCGATACCGCCAAACGCCAGCACGCCCGCGTCGATGGCCGCGCTGATCGCTGCTTCGTCACAGATATCGACCACCAGTGCACAGACATCGGGGCGTGCGAACACCGTCTGCACGGCCGGGTTGATGTCGAGCGCGATGACCGCGGCACCCTGTCTGAGCAGCGCTTCGACACAGGCCCGTCCGATGCCCGAGGCCGCTCCGGTGACGAGCGCGACCTGCCCGCTCAACGGGGGCGGAGTGCCGGAGAGTTTGAGTTTGGCTTGCTCGAGTTCCCAGTATTCGATGGCGAACAGATCGGCGTCGCCCAACGGGGTGAACCCACCTAACTGCTCGGCTGCGCAGATGACGGGGATACTCTGGCGATAGACATCGCCGGCGATGCGAGCGTCTTTGACCGAGCGACCGACGGTGAGCATGCCCAATTCGGGGTCGACGACGATGCGCGGCGCCGGGTCGAGCATCTGCAGGGGCACCGGGCTGTGCGCCGCCTGCTGGGCGAACCAGTCGGCGTAGCGCTGGGTGTAGGCAGCGACGTCGCGGCCGACCAGCGGGGTCTGGCGGGTGCGGATGATGTGGTCGGGGGTCACGCAGCCGCGACTGGCCAGACTGGGCATGTCGGGGCGAGCACTGAAGCGCCGGCTCTCGTCGTCGGTGTGGGTCAGCAGCACCACCGGCGCGCCGATGGCCTGACTAATGGCACTGCGCAGGGCGGCACGCGCCTGGCGGGCCGGGGTGACGACGGGGACGGGGTGCGGATCGGGGTTGAGACGAGCCTGGGCGTAGGCCTCGGCGGCGGCGACGGCAGTGATCATGCGGTCGTAGCTGGTCTTGGCGTCGTCGCCCCAGGTGAAAATACCGTGGTTGAGCAATATCGCGCCGATGTGGTGCGGTTTGAGCGCCCGGGCGAAGACCTCGGCGCAGGCGCGGGCCAGGGCGAACCCGGGCATGACATAGGGCACGACCAGGAAGGAATCGCCGTAGAGCTCGGCGACGGCGCCCTCGGCGTGGGGGGTGTCGAGCAGCGTCAATACAGCGTCGGCGTGGGTATGGTCGACAAAGGTGGCTGGGATAATTGCATGCAGAATCGCTTCGACCGAGGGTGTCGGTGCGCCGGCGTCGGTCATGGCCGTGCGCATGGCATTGACCATAGCGGCGTCGCCCAGCTCGGGCAGCGTCGCCATGCGCTGCAGCGCATGCAGACGCACGGGGGCAAAGCCGTTGGCGCCGATGGTACCCAGGTCGTGCCCGCTGCCTTTGATGTAGAGGATCGCTTCGGGTTCACCGTAGAGGTCGGCTTCGGTGACTTTGACCGAGGTATTACCGCCGCCGTGCAACACGAGGGCCGGGTCGGCTCCCAGCAGGCGCGAGGTGTAGATGCGTTGGGCCAATGGCGTGGGGTGGAGGGCTGCGTCGCTGTCGCGCCAACGGTTTTGCATTAGTCTGCTCCTGTGAGTAACGGTCGGGCTGCCTCGGTGATGCCCTGAGGAGTATAATACAGCCGTGAAAACAACGATGCGTCTCTGTCTGGCAATTGGTGTGGTGTGGGGATTGGTCGCCTGCGCGATCCCGCAGCCTGCTGCGTTGCAACCCCCTGCGACCGAAACGGCGACCAGCATCGCCGTGACCCCCACGACGGCCGCACGACTAAACCTGTGGCGCTCACCCGACAAACGGGTCACGCTGCGGATTCCCCGTGGGTGGAAGATGGAACGCCACGAAGAAGCGGGCCGCACCCTGTGGTTGTGGACCCCCAACCAACAACAGGGGTTGTTGTCGCTACTGGTCATCGCCAGTCCGATCCGGCTCGAACTCGATCAGCGGCGGGAACTGTTGCTCCAGGCGGCAGCCCAGCTCGACGCGACGCCCGACGGCGAAATCCAGACCGAACCCGATGGCTCGCTGGTGCTGTATGCGCGCAACACGGCGACCAGTCGCAACGGCAGCAAGATCCCGATGTGGATCCGCGTGAGCGGCCAGCAATTCGAAGACAGCGAAGCAATCGTGGTCTTGGCGATGCCGGTGATTCAGAAGCGTTCATACGAGGAGTTGGTGCCCACGATCCAGGCCTCGTTGGCGATTGTGCCGTTGCCCACCGCCACACCGGTCCCCACTGCGACGCCGGCGCCGTTCACGGTCGATGCATTCGACAGCGACGACGGCCGCTGGTTCATCGGCGATGACCTGCGCCGTCAGATGGTGATCGGCGACGGGGTGTACCATATGTATCTGCGGATGTCACAGAGTTATTATCTGAGTGCGCCGGCAGAGGTCGAACGCTACGACCAGTCAATCACCGTGAAAACACGCTTCGACGGCGTCGCACGGATCGGCGTCGCGGCCCGGTTCCGCTATCGCCCCGACGATACCCGTGACTATGTGGCGTGTTGGATCAGCCCGATCCAGCGCTACGGCTGTTTCGGGTCTGACGGCGATGTCTGGACCGCCTACCAAGACGTGGCGACCAGCGACGTGATCGTGCCCGATGGCGAGAACGTGCTGCAACTCGTGTTGCAGGGCGACACGTATGAATTCACCGTCAACGGTGTCGTGTTGGCGGCGTTCAGTGCCAGCCGCGCAGATCCAGGCGTCCCCGCGTTGTATGTCGAGACCTTCGACAGCGCGGCCGGGGGCTACTTCGACGACGTCGAGACCAAGTAAATTGGGTGAGGAGTCGAGGCAATGACGAACGGCGTTTCACCACAGACAGAACCGAAGAAACCAAAACCGCTCGCCCCGTTCCCCAGTGGGCCGTTGCAGCCAGACCCCGCGTTGATGCAGGCAGGGGCGATCAACGATCTGACCGCTCGCTTCCGTGCCATCGCGGTGCACGAACCAAACATAGACGAGTATGTTGATAAAGTTCGTCAGGCATTTGCGATTGCGGCTGCCGCGCACAGCACCCAGACGCGCGAATCGGGCGAGCCGTACATCAATCATCCGGTCGCCGTCGCGCATATTCTGATCGATCTGCACATCGACGCCGAGACAATCATGGCGGCGTTGTTACACGACGTCATCGAAGACACGGCGGTGACCTACGAACAGATCGAAGGGTTGTTCGGCTGTGACGTCGCGGCGTTGGTCGACGGCGTGACCAAGTTGTCGGAGCTCGAGACGCGGCCCAAAGAAGAAGCCCAGGCCGAAAACTACCGCAAGATGTTTGTCTCGATGGCCAACGATCCGCGGGTCGTGTTGGTGAAGCTCGCCGACCGCTTGCACAACATGCGCACCATCCACGCCACCCGCGCCGAAAAGCAGAAGCGCATCGCCCGCGAAACGATGGAGATCTATGTGCCCCTGGCTCACCGACTGGGTATCGGTCAGCTCAAGTGGGAGCTGGAAGACCGCTCGTTTGCCATCCTCGAACCCGAACACTACAGCGAAATCTCGCGGCAGTTGGCGGCACGCCGTGACCAGCGCGAAAAAACGGTGCAGCGGGTCGTCGACCGGCTGAACGAATTGCTCACCCACGAAAAAATCGTCGGCGAAGTGACGGGGCGCCCCAAAAACATCCACTCGATCTACCGCAAAATGAAGCGCAAAGGCGTGCGCCTCGAGCAGATCTACGACCAGCTGGCGGTGCGGGTGATGGTCAACACGGTGCCAGAGTGTTACCAGGTGTTGGGCGTCGTGCACACGACCTGGCCGCCGGTGCCGGGCGAGTTCGACGACTATATCGCCAACCCCAAAGAGAGTCTGTACCGGTCGTTGCACACGACGGTGTTGATTCCCGGCGGGCAGCCGTGCGAGGTGCAGATCCGCACCCACGAGATGCACGAAGTCGCGGAACACGGTATTGCAGCGCACTGGCGCTACAAAGACGGCTACAAGAGTTCGGATCAGAACTTCGACGCGAAAATCGTCTGGTTGCGCGGCCTGATGTCGTGGCGCAACGAAGTCGCCGACGCCACCGAGTTTGTCGAGCGCTTTAAGTCGGACTTCCTCGAAGAACAGGTGTTTGTCTTTACCCCCCGCGGCAAAATCATCGACCTGCCCCTCGGGTCGACCCCGGTCGATTTTGCATACCGGATCCACTCGGACGTGGGCAACAATTGTGTGGGTGCACGCATCAACAACCGGATGGTGCCGCTCGATTACCAGATCCAGACCGGCGAAATGATCGAGATCATGACCAAGCGGACCTCGAACGGGCCCAGTCGTGATTGGCTCAATTTCGTTAAAACTGTCAGCGCACGGGCGCACATCCGTCGGTTTTTCAAGCGAGCCGATCGGGGCGAAAACATCGCCGCCGGTCGCGAAATGCTCGAGAAAGAGCTCAAACGGTTGGGATTGGTGCTGTCGCTCGAAGAAGCGGCTGCGATTTCCAACGTCAAAGTGGTCGACGATATGCTGGCCATGATCGGCGACGGCGAGTTGTCGGCTCGCAATATAGCGCAGAAGTTGCTGGCTGCGCACATCAAAGAAATC
>JBJOJU010000075.1:0-5138 GCA_046046485.1 Chloroflexota bacterium
TGTCGTTCGCCAACAGCTACATGTTCAACTACCCGTGGATGCCGTTGGTGCCCACGCTGCCCATTTTGGTTTGTTCACTGGCCATCAATTACATCGGCGACGGCCTGCGCGACGCCCTCGATCCGCGTATCCAGACCGAGGTCCCCCGCAGCCGACGCGACGCCTTGCTCAAGGCGATCCGGGAACGGAGTGCCGCATCATGACCACCGCTCCACTCTTGTCGGTCAAAAACCTGAAGACGTACTTTTTCACCCCCGGTGGGGTGGTCCAAGCCGTCGACGACGTGAGCTTCGACCTGCCCCGTGGCGCGACCCTGGGCATCGTGGGCGAATCGGGTAGCGGCAAAAGCGTCACCTCGATGTCGATTCTGCGGCTGATCAGCGACCCGGGCGAAATCGTCGAGGGCAGCATCACCTTCGCCGGTACCGACATCCTCGGGCTGAGCGAAGACGCGATGCGGTCGTTCCGCGGCAATCGGATTTCGATGATCTTCCAGCAGCCGACATCGTGCCTCAACCCGGTCTACACAGTGGGGAGCCAGATCGCCGAGGCGTTGCAGATCCACCAGAATCTGACCGCGGAGCAGGCGAAAATCCGTACCGTCGAACTGCTGAAACAGGTCCGCTTGCCCGATGCCGAGCAGCGCATGCACAGTTACCCGCACGAAATCTCGGGCGGGCAAGCACAGCGCATCATGATCGCCATGGCGCTGGCCTGCAACCCCGAGCTGCTCATCGCCGACGAGCCGACCACTGCCCTCGACGTGACCATCCAGGCGCAGATCCTCGAGCTGATGCGCGACCTGCGCAAGGCCAGCAACACGTCGATTATGCTGATTACCCACGATCTGGGCGTCATCGCCGAAATGGCAGACCGCGTGATCGTGATGTACGCAGGCCAGATCGTCGAGGACGCCTCGGTCCACCAGCTGTTCGAAGAACCGCTGCACCCGTACTCGCTTGCCCTGCTCAACTCGATGCCGGTGCTGGGCGACGCCGATGCGCGCACGCTGCAGGCGATCGAGGGCACGGTACCCATGATGATCGACCCACCGTTGGGCTGCCGGTTCGCCGACCGCTGCGCCAAACGGCACGCCGCCTGCGACAAAGCGCCGCCCTTGGTCACACACGCCGACCGCCGCGTCCGCTGCTGGTTGTACGCCAACGAGGGAGCACCGAGCCGATGAGCACCACACCAACCCCCGCGACCCCGCTCCTCGAGGTCGATCACCTGGTCAAACACTTCCCCATCCGCACCGGGTTACTGCGCCGGGTCACCGGCCAGGTGCGCGCCGTCGACGATGTGTCGTTCACCATCCACAAAGGCGAAACCCTGGGCCTCGTCGGTGAATCGGGCTGCGGGAAAACCACGGTCAGCCGCACATTGCTACGCCTCATCCCGGCGACTGCGGGCAACGTCCGCTTCGGCGGCGCATCGGTGTTCGACGCCGATCGCACCCAAAAGAAGGCGTTCCACCGGCGCATGCAGATCATCTTCCAAGACCCGTATGCGTCGCTCGACCCGCGCCGCACCATCGGCGAGAGCATCGCCGAAGGCCTGGTCATCCACGGCATCGGGACCCGCGCCGAACAGTCTGCCAAGGTGGCAGCGATCATGCAGAAAGTCGGTTTGTCGCCGACCCTGGTCGAGCGCTTCCCCCACGAGTTTTCAGGCGGCCAACGCCAACGTATCGGCATCGCCCGGGCCTTGGTGATGGAACCCGAGCTCCTCGTGCTCGACGAGCCGGTCTCGGCACTCGACGTCAGCATCCAAGCCCAGGTGCTCAATCTGCTTATCCAACTCCAGCAGGAGCTCGGGTTGACGTATCTGTTCGTGGCGCACAACCTGGCGGTGGTCGAGTACGTCTCGACGCGCATCGGCATCATGTATTTGGGCAAAATGGTCGAACTTGCGCCCCGTGCCGACATCTTCGCACGCCCGTTCCACCCCTACACAAAAGCCCTCAAGGCCGCGGTGCCTATGCCCCGCCCGGGGATGGCCCGCGACCGTATCGTGCTCGAAGGCGACGTGCCCAGCCCGTCAAACCCGCCCAGCGGCTGCCGGTTCCACCCGCGCTGCTGGATGGCTACCGAGCACTGCAAAACCCACGAACCCGCCCTCGAAGAGAAAGCCCCCGGCCGCTGGGCCGCCTGCCACTTCTGGGACAAGGTGTAGACACATTTAAATCCAAAGCCCCACGGCATGCCGTGGGGCTTTGGCATGCCGTGGGGCTTTGGCATGCCGTGGGGCTTTGAACACTTCAGAGATTCCTACAGCGCCAACATCGCCCGCAACGGCTCGACGTCCGATACCGGCCCGATCATGGTCAGCTGCAGGTGGTCGGGTCGCAGCACCCGGGCCGCCACGCGACTGACATCGGCCAGCGTCAGCGCGTCGACCTCGCTCACCACCGATGTCACCGGGATGATCCGGCCATAGCGCAGCAGATGCGACCCGTTGCGCGACGCGACCGCCATCGTGTCTTCGAGCGACAACAAGATCCCACCGTTGACCTGCTCCTTGACCTGCGCCAACTCGGCCTCGGTCAACCCCCGCGCCTTGACGTCGCGCAAGACCGTCATCACCGCATCGATGGTCTCGGCGATGGCGTCGCTGTCGACACTGGCCGACACGACCCACTTGCCTGTGTCGTGATACTCGCGCGAATACGAGCCGATGGTGTACGCCAACGCCCGCTCTTCGCGAATCTCTTGGAAGAGCCGGCTCGTCGAGTTGCCCCCCACGATGGCGTCGAAGACGAGCATCGCCCGGCGGTCGGCGTCGTTCATCCCCACCCCGACCAGCGACAGACAGAAATGCACCTGTTCGCTGTCGTCGTGCAAGACGTCGATGGCAGGGCCAGCCAGCGGCGGCAGCGTCTGCCGGCTCGGGATGACCGCCCCGTCGGGCATGTCGACAAACGCCGCTTCGATCAACGTCATGACCACAGCGGGGTCGACATTACCGGCGATCGAGATAATCAAATTTGCCCGGGTATAGGCCTGCGCATAGAAGGCGTATAACGCGTCGCGACCGAAGCCCGCCACGCTCGCGGGCGTCCCCGCGATGTCACGGCCGATGGGCTGCGCGCCCCACAACGCCGCGTCAGCCAGCAGGTGGACGAGCTCGGCGGGGCTGTCGGCCGTGGTGCTGATTTCTTCGAGGATGACGCGGCGTTCTTTTTCGACGTCGGCTGCGTGCATATTGGGGTGCTGCAGCATGTCGGCGAGCAGGTCGATGGCCCGGGCGAGGTGGATGTGGGCCACTTTCACGCTGTAGACCGTCGACTCGACGTTGGTGTAGGCATCGATCATGCCCCCCACCCCTTCGATGGTCTCGATGAGCTCTTTCGGGGTGGGGCGGCGTGGCGTCCCCTTGAAGAGCAGGTGTTCGATGAAGTGCGCCATCCCGCTCTGGTCGTCGCGTTCGTGGCCCGACCCGACACAGACCGTACAACTCACCGACACCGAATGCGTGTGGGGTAACGGTTCGATGACGACCCGCAACCCACCCGCGAGCACATGTATGTCTGGCATGACACTCCTTGTCGTCGTATTGCGCAGACAGACGCAGTGCGCTGCCGGCGACCAACCTGTATTCTACCATCGCACCGCTGCAGCACCTGCGAATTTCTGTGGTACTATAGCCCCTAAATAAATGTCATAGGGGAGTCGTCAACCATGAAGCCTTGGACCCTCGTCGCGATTCTGTTGTTTGCCTATCCCTTCATCAGCTTCGGCATCAAATTGGTCAGCACCGAATCGATCGCCGCTGTCGCCCTCTATGGCCTGATTATCGTCGGTCTCATCGCTGGTATCGTGTTGGCATTCCGCCACAAGCCGACGCCGCAGACTGCCGCCACCAAGCCTGCCTGGGAAGAATCACTCAACAAGCGAGCCTAATCGCTCGGGTACCGCACAACCGGCGCGCACGCGCCGGTTGTGCGTTTTCTAGGCGCCATGCTATCTCCGTTTCGAAAACTCGACTCCCTCCCACCCGACGAGGCAATCCTCGTCCACAACCAACGCAGCATCATCGTCGACGGCATCGGCGTCGGTATCGTCACCGGTATCGCCTCGTTCCTAGCCGTCTTTTTGGCGCGCCTGGGTGCCTCGCCGTTGCTGGTCGGTCTGCTCACCTCGATGCCGGCGATGACCGGCTTGCTGCTCGCCATCCCCGTCGGACGCATGCTCGAACGCCAAAAAGACATCGTGCCTTGGTACTCACGTGCGCGCGTCTGGGTGCAGGCGTCGTACGCCCTGACCGGTGTGCTGCCCTTCCTCATCCCCCTCGAATACGTCCCCATCGCCGTCATCGTCATCTGGGCGATCGCAACGATCCCACAGACCATTGTCAACATCACCTTCACCATCGTCATGGGTGCCGCAGCGGGCCCGCAACGCCGCCAACAGGTGATGAGCTGGCGCTGGTCGACGCTGGGTGCGGCGTCGGCGATCTCGGTGGCGTTCGCCGGTTGGCTCCTCGAACAATACGCATTCCCCGGCAACTATCAGCTGGTCTTCATCGTGTCGTTCATCGGCGGGATGCTGAGTTTTTTCTTTTCGTCACGCATCCAAATCACCACCGTGCCCACCACCACCAGCCACCAGAGCGGCATCCGCGCCCTACTGCGTGAGAGTGTGGGCATGCTGCGCGAGGTCCCCGCGTTCGGGCGCTACATCGGTGCCACCTTCGTGTTCAACTGCGGCATCTGGATGGCGATGCCGCTCTTTCCGCTCTATTGGGTGCACGTCGTCCAGGCCAAAGACTTCGAAATCGGCCTGGTCAACACCGTCAACAGCGGCGTCTTGCTCATCGCCTACTTCGTCTGGGCGCGCGTCACCGCCAAACGAGGCAACCTCCCCGTGATGTACGCCTCGACCATCGCGCTGGCGCTCTACCCGATCCTGACCGGCATGACGACTTCGGTCATGCTCATCACCGTCTTGGCCGGGCTGACCGGCTTCGTCGGCTCGGGCAAAGATCTCGTCTTCTTCGACATGGCGCTCGAAACCATGCCCCGCGACCGCGTCCCCTCGTTCGTCGCGCTCCAGCAGCTCACCGGCTACGTCGCGACCCTCGCCATGCCCCTCTTGGGCACCTGGCTGGCCACCCACTCCGGCTACCCCGTCGCCCTG
>JBJOJU010000098.1:0-4189 GCA_046046485.1 Chloroflexota bacterium
GACCGACTCACTCGACTGGCGCTGGGTGTTTTATGTCAATATGCCGGTCGGTATCATCGCTTTCCTGTTCATTTGGCGCACCATGCCGACGCTGTCGAGCGGGATACGTGCCGCCATCGACTGGGGCGGGAGTGTGACGTTGGTGTTGTCGGTCGTGCCGTTGTTGTTGGCGCTGACCCTCGATAAAACCACCAACGCCTGGGATTCGCCGTTGATCCTAGGGTTGTTCGCCATGGCGTTGGTCTTCGGAGCAGTGTTCATCTACATCGAAACCAAAGCAGAGTCGCCGATTATCAAATTGTCGCTCTTCAAAGACCAGATTTTCAGCATCACGATGCTTGCGTCGTTCTTGAACGGTGCGGCGTTCTTCGGTGCATTCTTGTTCCTGTCGCTCTTTCTGGTAAATGTCGCGGGTGTGTCGGCGACCGAATCGGGCACGTCGCAGATCCCATTGATGTTGAGCTTCGTGGTGGGCAGCATCGTCGCATCGCAGCTGGTGGCCCGCACCGGCAAATACAAAGCGTTCATCTTGTTTGGGTTCACCATGATGCTGCTGGGGTTCTACTTCATGACGCAGCTCGCGGTGACGTCGACGACCCAAGACGTCGTCTGGCGCATGTTGGTGCTGGGCATCGGGCTGGGGCCGACGATTCCGTTGCTGAATCTGGCCATGCAGAACGCGGTCCCCTTTGCCTACATGGGCACGGCAGTCGCCAATCGCCAGTTCTTCCAGCAGCTCGGGCAAGCCATCGGCGCAGCGGTGTTCGGCGTCATCTTGACCACGACGCTGACCGATCAGATTACCGTGCAGATGGAGCCGATCCGCTCGCGATTGCCGGCCGAATACCAAGACTCGTTTTCGTCGGCGAACCTGAAAGAATCGTCTGCCGATGCCGGCGCCCACGTCGCCTTGGGCGACAAGATGGCGGCTTCGGTCAACGAGGGCTTCGATATGCTCAAAACGCAGCTGACCGACGCCATCGAGAAGCACGACCCAGCAGCGACCGCGGCACTGGTGGCGAACCCCAATCTGCCGGACGATCTCAAAGCTGGGCTGCAGTCGGGCACGCTCCCAGCCGCGGCGCTGCCCCAGATCTTGGCGGGGGTCGAAGCAGGTCGTGCACCGGCACTCGCAACAGCCGCCGGATTAGCCAGCGACATCACCCAGGCGGTGAAAGTTGCATTCACCAATAGCATCACGCAGATCTACCGCGATGCAATATGGTTGGTCGTCGTTTCGTTTGCCCTCGTCCTCTTCGGGTTGCCCGAAGTGCCCCTGCGCAAGACCAACCGCGACGCACCCGTCATCAGCGAATAATCGAGTCCGGACGCGTTCCATACCCCTGTCGACGCCTGTCGGCAGGGGTGTGGTATGATGCGGGCATTCTCAGACACCCATGGAACCAATGACAGGCATGCGATACAGCGCGACGGCCCCGATACGGATCTGCGACCTCGGCGGTTGGACCGACACGTGGTTCGCCGGGCACGGCGCAGTATGCAGTATCGCGGTCGAACCTGGTGTGCGCGCTACACTGGTGCTGACGGAACGCGCCGGCACGACAGCGCAGGTAACCCTCGTCGCCCAGAATTACGGCGAATCGCTGCCCTTCCCCTCCCAGACCCACCACCATCCGCACCTGCATGCAGCCCTGCAGACATACCCCATTCCACCGCAGTGGGATGCGGTGCTCACCGTGTATTCCGAGATTCCTCCCGGTGCCTCGACCGGGACATCGGCAGCGCTGTGTGTCGCCGTCATCGGGGTGCTGCGGGCCGCGCGGGCAGAATCGACCGACCCTGCCACGATTGCCCGGCTTGCCCACGCGCTCGAAGCCGTCACACTGGGTTGGCAATCGGGTGTCCAAGACCAATGCGGCGCTGCCTATGGCGGCTGTAGTTGGATCGAAATGCCGGTCTACCCGCAAACGACTGTGCGACCGATAGCCATCGACGCGGCGACCGAGTCCGCGTTGGCGACCCGCCTCTTGCTCTTTTATATCGGTACCCCACACCTGTCGCACGACATCCACCGCCAGGTCATCGAGCGTTTCGAGCGCGTCCCTGCCGCTGCTGAGCTCCTGGTCCCGCTGCGGCGCGCCGCTGCTGCTGGCCGTGACGCACTGGCAGCCGGTGACCTGGTCGCGTATGGGCAGGCGTTGCAGGCAAACACCGCCGCACAGCGGGCGTTACACCCGGCGCTCGTCTCACCCGCAACCGAGGCAGTCATCGCAGCGGCACTGGCCCACGGCGCACTCGGCTGCAAGGTGAATGGAGCCGGCGGAGACGGCGGCTCAGTGGCTATCCTGGCGGGTGCAGATCCCACAACGCACACGGCATTGCGGGCTGCGGTCGCAGCAGCGGTTCCACACGGGCGATTCGTCGCGGTGCGCTACGCGAAGCATGGGTTCGTCGTCGAAACAACCACAGAATGAGGACCAGATGACCACGATCAACCTCCACCCAGGGATGTGGCGCGACCGCGCGCACCAGCTGGTATCAGCCGGCGAACTTCAGGCCGAATTATTCCGTTTCGACAGTGGCGTCCTCGGGCTGCGGCTGAGCAACAGCGTGGGTAATCTGGTGTTGCTGCCCTACCAGGGCCAGCAGATATGGTCAGCGACCATCGACGGGCGTGCGCTGGGGATGCGTTCGATGTTCGATGAACCACAGCCGACAACGAATTATTTACACACCTACGGGGGATTTTTCATCCACTGCGGTGCGACGCGCATGGGCGTACCCGGCCCACACGACACACACCCGTTGCACGGCGAACTCCCCAACGCTCGCTATCAACAGGCCTCGGTGTCGCTGGGGAGCGACGAGCGCGGCGAATACATCGCGTTGAGTGGGACGTACCGACACACGGTCGCCTTCCAGGACAACTATGTCGCGACGCCCGAAGTCCGCTTCTACGCGGGGCAGCGCACCTGGACCGTCGCCCTCAGCATCACCAACCTCAAACGTACCGCGATGGACTTGATGTACCTGGCGCACATCAACTTCCGCCCGGTCGATCATGCCCAGCTCCACACGACCGCGGCGACGACTGCGGCGGCGATCCGCGTCCGCAAGAGCATCCCGTCCCACATTACCCCGGCTGCCGGTTATCGCGAGTTCATCGCGGCGCTTGCAGACGACCCGACGCCCGCGCTGACGCTCACCCCGGGCTTGGGGTTCGACCCAGAGGTCGTGTTCACGATTCATCCCCAGGCAGATGCAACCGGCTGGGCGCACGCCCTGCAAGCCCTCCCCGACGGCAGTGCCGATTATGTGGCGCACCGCCCAGACCAGCTGCCCTTCGTCATCCGGTGGATTTCGCGCACCCCTGATCAGGACTGCCTCGGGTTCAGCATGCCGGCCACCGCCGAACCCGAAGGGTACACCGCCGAAAAGACCAAGGGCAATCTGCAGAGCATCGCGGGTGGCGCGACCTGGCGCTGTGATTTCGTGGTCGGCGTCGTCGATCCCGCGACCGCCACGGCACAGATCGCCGCGTGTCGTTCGCACGGATGAGAAAATGAAAACGCCCCGGCGCTGTGCAGCGCCGGGGCGTTTCTCGTTCAGCGTGACATCCGTTCGCGGATGAGCAGTAGCACGCCCACCACCAACGGCACGACCCCCACCACCAGCCCGACATTGACCGCCGTGAGGAGGTATGGCGAGCTCTGGTGGGCGTACTGGTCGACGTTGGCCGCGAATCCGTCTGCATCGGCAGTGGCGGTCGCGTTGATGACCGCGAGGCGAAACACCAGTGGGAACAGCGTGAGCGGCACCCCCACAAAGACGAGCAACCGTGCCAGCATCTACTGACCCTTAAGGATAGCTTCGATGCGAGCGAGTTCGACGGCACTCAGGGGAGCCGCGGCGAGTGCCCCGACCGCTTCGCGGATCTGATCGACCGAGCTGGCTCCGATGAGGGCAGTGGTGATACGGGCGTCACGCAACACCCACGAGAGGGCGAGTTGCGCCGTGTTTTGGCCGCGTTCGTTCGCGAGTTCTTTGAGCTTCGTGACGATTGCGAGCTTCTCGGGGGTGACACGATCCGGCTTCAAGAAGCCGTGCGGCTTCGAAGCGCGGGAGCCGTCAGGAATCCCCTGCAGGTAGCGGTCCGTCAACATGCCCTGTGCCAGGGGCGAAAATGGGATGCAGCCGACGCCCTCTTCCCCGAGCAGATCAATCAACC
>JBJOJU010000103.1:0-20304 GCA_046046485.1 Chloroflexota bacterium
TGCGCGACGGTGACCTGGCAGCCGCGGCCGCAGTCGCCAACATCTGTGGGAGCTGGGTCGTCAGTCAATTCGGGGCACGACCACCCATCGATGCAGCGCTGCGCGCGCGGCTCGCGGCGCATTGACACGAGTGTATGAACGGAGCGGGCGCACCCAGTCGGGTGCGCCCGTTTTCACATGCATGCTGCCGGAACGAAAATGACTAGTCGTTGTACTGGCTGGTGCCCAGGAGCGCACCGAGTTTCTGGAGGCCGAGGCGGACCCGGGTCTTGATGGTGCCCAGGGGGCGCGACAGGTGATCGGCGATTTCTTGGTGTGAAAGCCCGCCGTAATAGGCGAGCTCGATGCACTCGCGCTGCGCGGTGGGGAGCACGGCGATGGCATCGAGAATCTGGCGACGCTGGTCGTTGGCAATGGCCGTGGCGGGGATGTCGACCTGTTCGTCGATGAGTTGTTGGATGACGGGGTGCGTGTCGTCTTCGTAGACGGGGTTGGGTCGGACTTTGCTGCGGCGCATCTCGTCGATGCACAGGTTGTGCGCGATGCCGTAGATCCACTGGGGCACGCGGCCGCGGGTGGGTTCGTAGCTGGCACTGCGGCGCCAGACGCGCAGAAACACTTCTTGGACGAGCTCTTCGCTCAATTCGCGGTGCCGCAACATGCGGAACGCGAGCCGATAGACCACGGCCGCGTGGCGATCGTACAACAGCTCGAGCGCGCGCGTGTCACCGTTGCCCACTGCGTGCAGGAGCTGCGCGTCGTCGGCATCGGTAGGGCACACCAAAACAGGGAGCGGTGTGCTGATGGCGGATTGAGTCAGTGAGTGTACGGTCATCACGAGGGGCTCCTCGGTTGTGTGTACGCGTAGTATAGAGATTTCCCTTCGTCATGTCAATGTTTTGTTCAAATATTGCAAATACTCAGCAAAACCTCACTAATACCTCCACAACGCACTTTTATGATTCTGATGCGAAATCAGGCTGATGATAGACGAAGAACCTGTGCAACTTGTTGCACAGGTTCGTTTCATTGCACAGGATGCGTGTGCCGGTGGTCAGGCAGACTCGAGGATGATCGACTCGTGGCCCACTTTGGTGCGGAGGATATCGGAGAGGTTGTGTGGGTCGCGGACGGCGCCGCGCATACGCAGGATGACATTCTTGGTCACATTATGCTCTTCGATCGGGAGATGAATCATGAGCACGGCGGCCGTCGCGGTGGGATTCGTGCGGTACTCCTCGGTGACTGCGTAGATTTCCTGCATCAGTTTGACGGCACTGTCGGCGTCGTCGAAGTACGGGAAGTAGAGGCGGATGACGTGTTGTGGGTCGTCGGAGACGTGTTCGGGGGTGGGCGGCGGCGGGGCGGGTTTAGTGGTCGCGCCGGTGCGGGCGCCGGTGCGGATGACGTCGCCGGCGTTGGATTTCGGCGGGAAACGCCGATCGGGGGGGGTACTCATGGGTGCTCCTGCACTGGCGGCGGTCAAGGTGGGCATCGGGGTTGGCTGGGAGGCGGCAGGGGTCGGGGTAGGCGCGGGACTGGGTTGGGGAGCTACGGGCTGGGCCACGGGTGATGGCGGTGCGGTATTGGGACTGGTTGATTCGGCGACGGTCAGAGCTTCGACCTTGTCGACCATCAGTTGCATGCCTTCGTTGCGGCGGTCGAGTTTGCCGATGATGCGCACGACGGCGTCGTCGCGCAGCAGGGCACGGTACTTCTCGTAGGCTTTGGGGAAGCAGACGAATTCGATGGAGGCTTCGAGGTCTTCGAAGGTGCCCACGAACATCGTGTCGCCTTTTTTCGTCTGTTTGGCAGAGGTCTTGGAGAGCATGCCGGCGAAGACAAGCACCTGACCGACGCTGTCGTCGCTGATGGTACTGAGCGACGTGACATCGCTGAGATCGACGTCTCGCAGCGCCTGGACGACGGGGTGATCGGAGCTGTACATGCCCAGGAGCTCTTTTTCCCACGCCAATTGTTCGCGCTGGTCGGCGCGGGTCTCGTGGATGACGGGGAAGGTGACGGCGCTCATGGTGACGGCCGTGTCGGTATCGCCGCCGCCGCCCATCAGGTCGAAGAGGCTCGATTGACCGGTGGCACGGGCTTTTTGGGCAGCCGCTGCCGCGTCGATGACCTGATCGATGACGGCGAGTTTCTGGCGGCGGCTGCCGGGCAACGCGTCGAAGGCACCGGCTTTGATGAGACTTTCGATGACGCGTTTGTTGATTTGCTTGGCGTCGACGCGGTCGCAGAAATCTTCGAAGTTGGTGAACGGTTGGTCACCCCGGGCGGCCACGATGGCTTCGACCGGGCCGTCGCCGACATTCTTGATGGCGGCGAGCCCGAAGCGGATCCCGCGCTGCGCGGGTTGGTCGTCGCTGCTGTCGAGGGTCTCGATGGTGAAGGTACCGTGGCTGGCATTGATGTCGGCGCGCAGCACGGGGACGCCCAATTTGGCGCATTCGTTGACCGCTTTGGCGACGTCTTCGATCTGCCCCGCCGACGCCTTGAGCACGGCCGTCATGTATTCGACAGCGTAGTGCTGTTTGAGGTAGGCAGTCTGGTAGGCGAGCAGGCCGTAGAGCGTGGCGTGCGGAATGTTGAACGAATAACCGGCGAAGGGGATGATGAGCTCCCACAGCTGGTCGGCTTGCGACTGGGTCAGCCCGTTTTTGAGACAGCCCTCTTTGAAGCGGGGCTCTTCGGCGGCCATGACGTCGCGGAGTTTTTTTCCGATGGCTTTGAGCACGACATAGGCTTGGCCGAGGGTGTAGCCGGACACGACCTGCAGCAGCTGCATGATCTGCTCTTGGTAGACGATGACGCCGTAGGTCGATTCGAGGATGGGTTTGAGAATCGGGTGCAGGTACTTGATGTTGCGCGGGTTGTTTTTCCCCTGAATATAGACGGGGATCTGGTCGAGTGGCCCTGGGCGATAGAGCGCCACCATGTTGTAGATGTCTTCGACGCGGTTGGGTTTGAGTTCTTTGAGGTAGCGCACCATGCCCGACGATTCGAGCTGGAAGACATTGACCGTTTCGCCGCGACTGAGCGACTCGAAGGTGCGCTGGTCGTCGAGCGGGATGTCTTTGAGCTCGATGGGGGTGTTGGTGTGGGCGCTGATGAGGGTCAGTGCCTCGGCGACGATCGACAAATTGCTCAGACCGAGGATGTCCATCTTGAGCAGGCCGATTTTGGCGAGGGTCGGGCCTTCGTAGGCCGCCATGAGAGCATTTTCGTCTTTGGTGGTGCGCTGCAGGGGCACGATGGTCTCGAGCGGGTAGCGTGACACGACGACGCCACAGGCGTGGGTGCCCACGTTGCGCATGCGACCTTCGATTTTTTGGGCCCAATCGACGATCTGCTGGACGTCGGTGCTGCCTTCGTAGAGGGCTTTAAACTCGCCGGTTTTGTATTTGTCGGGCTCGGCGAGGGCACCGGTGAGGGTGAGCGACGGGTTGGTGGGGATGAGTTTGGCGATCTGGTCGATTTCGTTGAGGGGGATGTCGAGGGCGCGGCCCACGTCGCGGATGGCGGCTTTGGCGCCCAGGGTACCGTAGGTGACGATCTGGGCGGTGTTTTCGCGGCCGTACTTGTTGGCGATGTAGTCGATGACTTCGGCGCGCCGGCTATCGGCGAAGTCGACGTCGATATCGGGCATCTCGAGACGTTCGCGCGACAAAAAGCGCTCGAAAATCATCCGGTTGGTGATCGGGTCGACGTCGGTCACACCCAGGCTGTAGAGCACGAGCGACGCACCGGCCGAACCACGGGGCAGACAGGGGATGCCCCGCGAGCGGGCATACGAGATGTAATCCCACACGATGAGGATGTAATCGGGGAAGCCGGTGGCGTTGATGACGTCGAGCTCGTAGTCGAGCCGCTCGGGGTAGCCCGGGGGAATCATGCCGTTGAAGCGTTTGGAAAGGCCTTCATAGCTGACGTGGCGCAGATACGAGGCGGCGTCGAACCCGTCGGGGATGTCGAACACGGGCAATTCGACGCGGCCGAAATCGAGTTTGAGGTCGACCATGTCGGCGATGCGGCGGGTGTTGTCGATGGGCGAGGTGCCGTACTGTTTGAAGCGCTTCCAGACGTCGTCGGCCGAGAGGATGTGGTAGCTCTCGTCCATGTCGTACTTCTTGGAGCAGAGCTCCTGGAGCGTCATGTTGAAGCCCATGGCCATGATCATGCGGTGGGCGTCGAGATCTTGGGCACGCACGAAATGGCTGTCACAGGTGGCGACCAGGGGGATCTTGAGCTCGTTGGCGATTTTGACGAGTTCGTCGTTGACTTCGACTAGCTCGGGGGCGTTTTCGTGGAGCTGCAATTCGAGGTAGTAGCGGTCGTGCCCGAGCAGGTCGCGGAACCACGCCGCCGATTCGCGCGCTTTGTCGGGTTGTTTGTTGATGATGTGCTGGGCGACTTCGCCGGCGAGACAGGCCGAGGTGACCACGAGGCCTTCGTGGTGCTGCTGGAGCAGCTCACGGTCGATGCGCGGGCGCGCGAAAATGCCCTTGGAGCCCATCCCCTCGAGGTGCGAGCGGGTGGTGAGCTTGACCAGGTTTTGGTAGCCGGTGCGGCTGGTCGCCAGTGTGAGCAGGTGGTAGTAGTTGCGTCCGCCGCGCTGGGTCGGGTCGCCGCGGTGGCCGGGCGACATATATGCTTCGAGGCCGATGATGGGTTTGACTTTGGCCTTTTTCGCCGCGTTGTAGAAATCGACCGCACCGTACATGACGCCGTGGTCGGTCATGGCGATGGCGTCCATCTTGAGCTCGGCGGCACGCTCGACGATGCCGTTGATGGTGGCATAGCCGTCGAGCAGGCTGTACTCGGAGTGGACGTGGAGATGGACGAAATCGGTCGACATAGGTGTATAGTTCTATTGGGTGGCGTCGTACTGCACTGCAGCAGTACAACGAAAAAGACTCTTTCAAGTATAGCAGAAAAAGGTAGGTTTGTATAGCGAAATATGGCATTGCAATGCCATAAATCGTGATTACATAATACATGGCTTTCGGATGCGGTCGCGGGTTTTTTGCACTGGCTGTGGGGGTGAAACGATGTGTGGAGCGGCGCGTTTTCGCTGGAAGGACCTGCTCGATCCGTTGATCGCCAAGGGTATCCCGATTGGGCCACAGCCGCCGAAAACGGCGGACGCGGCCGACGCTGCAGTCGTCTTGGAATCGCGCTATTGGGCGGGGACACCGATCTTGCCGGTGATCGACGACGGGCAGCCCTCGTTGTGCCTGTGGGGCAACCGCAACGAGACACGCGACTACCCGGCGAGTGGCTGGGCCAAGCGCGAGAGTTATGCGGCGGGGGTCTGGGCGAAATACCAGCCCCGCCTGGTGACGATCCCCGTCTACGAAGGCTACGAAAAAGGAGTCTGGTATGCCATCGAGTATGGCGTGCGGGGGTTGCTGGTGGGGCGCGGCGCGGAGCGCCGCGTTTTTATGCTGACCGAAGCCGCCGATGCAGCGTACAAACGTATGACCCACCACGACCGGATGCCGTGGTTGATCGACCAGACGGTGGTGACGCCGTTGGCGGGGAGCCAACAACAGATGGGGTTGTGGTGACGGTCAGGGGGCGCGGTCGAGGGTGACGGTGAGCCGCCCGCGGTAGCGGCTGTCGCCGTCGCTGGTGGTGCCCAGCGCTTCGGGTGGGCTGCCGTAGAACGCCGCCGGCGTGTGCATGACCCACTCGGGGCCGTAGGTCTGGGTTATGTGGGTGCGCAGGGCGGCGTCGAAGGCGGCGTCCAGGTCGGTGTCGGCTGCGACCTCGATATCGAGCACGACGGTGACGGTCTGGGTGTTGGGTCGCCACGGGGTACGATTGGTGCCCCCCTCGGTCCAAACGAGCAGTGCGAGGGTGACGGCGACCACGGCCAAAAAGGCGAGGGTGTGCCAGGGCCGGCTGTGGTCGAGGCTGAAGCGATGTTCGAGGGTCAGGGCACGGTGGGCTGTGGGGTCGACGTCGACCGCGGCGTCTTGGATGTGTTGCGCGAAGGTGAAATCGAGGTCGTCGGTGACGATGTGGTTTTCGGCGGGGTCGCTGATGACGGCGGTGATGTAGGCAGCGCCGATGTCTGCGGTGTCGTTGGGGTCGACGGGGTCGGTTGCGAGGGCGGTGGGGTCGCTCTCGTCGGCGAAAAAGAGCTGGCCCGAGGCGACGACAGGAGCGGCGAGGTCGAGGGCGGCCGGGCGGGGCGCCACGACGGGCATGGGAGTGGTCGACCCGAGGACGGTGAATTGGATGGTCTGTTCGCCGCGCAGCACCGTCCGGATCGATTCGCGCATCGTCAGGATGCTGTCGAAGCGGTCGGCGGGCGCGAGCTGGAGTGCGGTGGCGACGATGGCAGCAGTACTGGGCGATATCGTGGGCACGATGTCGCGCAGCGCGGCGAAGGTGAACGGCTTGTGGCCCCGCGGATCGCGGCCGCTGAGCAGATGGTGCATGGTGGCACCGAGCGCATAGATATCGGCCGAGGGCGAGATATCGCCGCGGTATTGCTCGGGCGGGGCGTAGCCGGGCGTGCCCATGATGTTGCCGCGCTGGCTGTTGGTGAAACGGGCGATGCCGAAGTCGATCATCGTGACTGTGCCGTCGCCGTCGTACATGATGTTGGAGGGCTTGACGTCGCGGAAGATGACCGGGTTCGCCTGACTGTGCAGGTAGTGCAGGATATCGCAGATTTGATTGGCGATGGCGAGCACGGTCGGTTCGTCGAAGCGACCGCGTTGGCGGAGCAGGTCTTCGAGGTCGGTGCCACGGACGTAGTCCATCACGATATAGACGCGGCCGTTGTCGATGATGCAACTATAGAAGCGTGGGATGCCGGGGTGCGCCAGGGTCGCCAATAACCGGGCCTCGATAACGCAGCGTTGGAATGCCTCGGCGGTGCGCTCGGGGTCGAGCGGGAGCATGATTTCTTTGATGGCGTAGGTGCGATTGCTGCTGTCGTCGACGGCCTCGAAGATGACGGCTTGGCCACCGGTCTTGATGAGCCGGGTCAGCGAATAGCGGACCGCGCCGTCGACGAATGCCAGTGCATGGCCACAGAATCTGCATGCAGTGGCGCGGCGGGGGTTGATCCGCCGGCAACTGGGGCACAGGATATCGGGGCGGGTGGTCATGCGCCGTTGGCCTCGTGGTCAGGAGCGTCGGTCGAATATCGCCAGGGTCTCGAAGTGGGGTGTCTGGGGGAACATGTCGTACCCCACCAGAGACTGCAACGTATAGCCCTCGGCGAGCAGCGCAGCGTCGTCGACCTGCGACAACGGGTTGCACGACACATAGACGAGGCGTTGCGGGCGGTGCCGGAGTATCTCTTTACAGACGAGCGGCCCGAGCCCCACGCGTGGCGGGTCGACGATCATTGTATCAAAGGCCCGATTGGTCTGTTGGAGGAAGGCACCCACATCGGCCACTTCGGCGGTTACATTCGCATGACGATTGGCTGTTATGTTGTGGTTGCACAGGTCGATGCTCTCGGCAAATGATTCGACACAATGCACCGACTGAGCGCTCGGGGCGAGGTGCAGGGCGATGGTGCCCACACCGCCGTAGAGGTCGGCAACGTGCTGGCCCGCGGGGATCGCGTCGCCGATGTGTGCGAGCATGTCGTCGAGCAGATAGACGTTGTTTTGGAAGAAGGTATTGGGCCCAATGTGTAATGTATTTTTGCCGACGCGCATCGGCAGGAGCGCGTCGCCCCAGTGACGGTAGGGGGTGCCGAAGGAGACGTCTGCGTGGGTGTCGTTGCGCAGCCAGTGCACCCCGACGACCGCGGGATCGGTGAGTGTCTGAGCGGCGATGGTGGCGAGGGCAGCTTCGGCGTCGGCATCGGGGGCAGCGGTGATGAACGCCAGTAGCAAACGGTCGTCGGGATTGCGGCGGACGACGACGTAGCGCAGCAGCCCTTCGTGGCTGCGCAGGTTGTAGTCGGCGATGCCGGCAGCCATGGCCGCGCGCCAGAAATTTTGGGCGACGGTGAAGGCCGCAGTGGGCACGAGATGGCAGGTCGAGAGATCGATGATGTAGTTGAATTTGCCGCCCCGGCGCAGCCCGAAGCGCCCTTTGGAGGCGATGAAATCCATCCGGGTGCGGTAATGGAGCGGGTCGGGTGAGCCGATGACCACGGGTGCGGCGATGTCGGCTGGCAGCCGATCACCCCAGAGGGCACGCAGAGCGGTGGTCTTGGCGGCGAGTTGGTCGGTGTAGCTGATATGTTGAAAGGTGCAGCCGCCGCACATGTCGTTGGGGGGCGCATGGGGGCAGACGGGATCGATGACCGGGGCGTTTTTCGCATGCTGTATGATTTCGCGGCGGAAGAGTTTTGGTGTCAGCATAGGTACCTTTTTTGACGGTGTGTGACTAGTGTAGCGGAGAAACCGCGAGTGCGGACGCGCTCGCGGCGGGCGCGGGCCGCCGGAGGCGGTTTTCATCTGATGATGCTGCGAAAAAGCACACACCATCATCATCTCTACTTAATCTCTAGCGGGTACGATGGCGATAAGCTGCGTCGCACGACGCAGCGGTGTGTTTTGTACGAGAGCAGGTGATCGATGGGACCAGCGAAACGAGTCCTCATTCTGACCACAGATGCAGGCAGTGGCCATCGGAGCGCTGCGGCGGCGATCGAACGGGAAATAAGCGCGCTCTGTGAGACGCGGGTCGTCAATCCGGCGCATCACCCATTGGCGTCGACGACACTGGCGCAGGCCGAGAAGTTTTATCTCGAGATGGTGCGTGAGGCACCGGATCACTATGATTTTGCCCATGCGATGACCGACGTGCCGGGGTTGGATATATTCCTCGAATTGTCGTTGTCGTCGGCCGTGCGTGATTCGTTGGCGGCGATACTGGCCGAATACGAACCCGACGTGGTGGTGAGCGTCTACCCGTTGTTCACGCGGATTATTTCGCATCTCTTGGCCCCGGCGAAACGGCCGCGCCTGATGACCGTGGTGTGTGACCTGGGCAACGTGCACCGGGCCTGGTTCAACCGGGTCGACGACTGCGTGGCGGTGCCCACTGCATTGGTGCGTGAAAAAGCCCGCCGTTGCGGGATCGATCCCCAGCGCATCGTACACACCGGATTGCCCATCGACACCCGCTTCGGTCAGCCCACCCAGAGCAGTGCAGCCTATCGGCAGGCGTTGGGCTGGGATCCGGCGCTGCCGACGTTGTTGATATTGAGTGGCGGTGCCGGGGTCGGCCCGGTCGCCGAGATGGCGCAGGCGGTCGACGCACACACGCTACCCTGCCAGATCGCCATCGTCGCCGGACGCAACGCCGAATTAGCGGCCGCATTGCGCAGCCATACCTGGCGGAATCCGACGCACATCTATGATTTTGTGCCCTTGGTCGATCTGGTGCATGCCTGCGATATCGTCGCGTCGAAAGCGGGCGGGTTGACGGTGAGTGAGTGCCTGGCAGCCGGGAA
Source organism: Chloroflexota bacterium (assembly GCA_046046485.1). GTDB lineage: Bacteria > Chloroflexota > Chloroflexia > Chloroflexales > Roseiflexaceae > UBA965. The sequence continues at coordinate 9,452 of JBJOJU010000103.1, forward strand.
GCCGATGGTCTTTTTCGGCGAAGCACCGGGCCAAGAAGGCGGCAACCGGACGTATGTCATCGCCAACGACGCCGGTCTGTGGGCCGAGAGTGCGCAGTCGTTCGTCGACTATTGTCATATTTTGCTGGCGAGCACCGAACTGCGGACGTCGATGGCACAGGCTGCCCAGCGCATCGGGGTACCCGATGCCGCCGCCGCGGTCGGCCGTGAGGTCGAGCGATTGCTTGCGCTGGGCCCGATGGCGCCGCGCGCGCGCAGCAAGAAACCGAGCCCGTTGGTCGTGCAGCGCGAACGTTAGGTGGGCTGCCTGCTGCGCCAGGCTGCGCCGAGGCAGCCCAACACAACGCACAACCAGACGGCGACGATGAGCGGCGCCCATGGCGCCAATGCCGTCGCCGGCAGATAGCTGGCCCACCAGTCACCGCGATGGTGATTGGTGGGTTCGTAGTACCATGCCCAGCGCCGCCGCGGTTGGCTGGGCATCGGCGCGATCGACGCATCGTGGATGGTGCGGAGCGGTGGGTCGGCGCTGAGGGCGAGCAGGGTCGGGCCCAATTCGCCGTCGCGGGGACCGAGCCCGAGCGTGTGGGCGTTCCACGGGGTACTGCGGACGGTGTAGGTCTGGGTGCCGGCGCGGGTCAGCAGCCAGACACGGCGGAAGGTGCCGTTGGGGATCGGGTACTGATCGGGACCGCTGTCGAGGACGAACGCCGAGCGTGGGGCTTCTTCGGGGCGGCGGTCGTCGAAGAAAAACCGGACGACGGCTGCGCTGGGGTGGCTGCAGGAGAGGGTGCTCGCACCGGCGCTGCGCTGCCAGAGGACCCCGTCGGGCGCTTCGCTGGGGTGCCAACCGGATTCGATGCGGCAGCTCCCCGGCGTGAGGACGCTGGTCTGGATGCGTTGCCAGAGGATGGTGGCGTGGGTGATGGGCGGCGGCGTGGTGGCCTGGAGGTTGCTGTCGATCGAGAAGTTGACGGCAGCGCCGAGGGTGTTGATGACGATGCCGGCGCAGACAACGAACAGGGCAGTGCGGTGGAGCCAGCGCTGCGGAGCGGCCCAGACGCCGGCGGCGACGACCAGCGCCGCTGGGATGACGGGGACGAGGAAGCGTGGCCCCCACACCCCGCCGCCGTCCCACGCGTCCCACATGCCGTAGAGCAGGAGATGACTGGCGACGAGGGCGAGCGTAGCGACCACGACGGTGCGCTGCTGCCCCCACCAGTAGCGGACGCCCAACGGGACGGCGATGACGAAGGGTGCATACCAGACGAGCCCGCTGCCGGGCGAAACGAGCAATCCGGGGAGCCCGACGGCCAGCGAGGTGCTGAACGCGGAAGCTTCGGTGCCGTAGCCGCTGGCCAGCGGTGTGCCGAAACGCGCGGAGTTGTAGGCAGCCCAGAGCGCCACACCAGGGAGGAGCCCGACGGCGTAGCCGACGAGGGTACGCCAACGGAACGGTGCAGCCCAGAGTGCGGCAGCGGCGAGGATGGGCAGGGCGACGACGGCTGCGATGCGTGTGGGCAAGAGCAATCCCGCGCAGAGGGCTGCACAGAGGATGCTGGCGCGGGTGCGCGGCGTGGCCGTGGCTGCCGTGAGGCTGGCGGTGATAAGGAGCGCGGTCAGTGGTTCGGAGAAAAAAGAACGGGCATATGGCCAGAGGCAGCTGCCCAGTGCGGCAGCGCACAGTGTGGTTACCCGGGCGCGGCGCGACAGCGTGGAGCGATTGAGCAATACGGCGATGCAGGCGATCGTGGCGGCGGTGATGGGTGCATTGATGAACGACGCCAGCAGTCGCGTGAGGTCGCTGGCGGCGGCGCTGCCGCGCGGCGCGAAGACTGCGCTGATGGCACTGGCGGGGAGTGCGAGCAGCGACGGGAGGATGCCGTAGGCCGAGTAGCGGCCATATGCGACGCCGTCGCGCAGGGCAGCCCATGGTTGTCCGTCGGCGTGGCGCAGGTTGACGCTCTGGGTGTGGACGATTGCGTCGGCGACGGCGATCATCGTTTCTTCGTCGGGCGAGTAGGTGTGGCCGCTGGCGGTCGCGATGTAGAACGCACAGCAGAGCCAAAAAACCAGCCAGGGATTGATGCGTGCGTGTCTGATGCCGGCCTCGTCGTGTGCGATGTATCTGGTCTATGGTAGCAGAATGTCGGAAAAAAACGACCACGGCCAGTGCAACGCACTGGCCGTGGTCGTGTGGGAACGGGGTTGGACTAGAAGTCCATACCGCCGCCGCCCTGCGGCATCGGAGCCGGCTTGTCTTCGGGCAGGTCTGCAATGAGGGCCTCGGTGGTGAGGATCAAGGCAGCGATCGAGATGGCGTTCTGGACGGCGCTGCGGGTCACCTTGACTGGGTCGATGATGCCTTCCTTGACCAGGTCGATGAACTCGCCGTTCATGACGTTGTAGCCGAGGTTGGTGTTCTTCTTTTCAGCCTGGATGCGGCGGACGGCGTCGATGATGACCGAGCCTTCTTCGCCTGCGTTGCGGGCCAGGATACGCATCGGCTCTTCGAGGGCACGGCGCAGGATGCGGATGCCGTAGGTCTCGTCTTCGTGGGCGACCTGGACGTTGTCGAGCGCCGAGATGGCGTTGATCAACGCGACACCACCACCGGGGACGATACCTTCTTCGACGGCTGCGCGAGCGGTCGACAGGGCGTCTTCGACGCGGTGCTTCTTTTCCTTCAGCTCGGGCTCGGTCGAACCACCGACCTTGAGGACGGCGACGCCACCGGCCAGCTTGGCCAAGCGCTCCTGGAGCTTTTCGCGGTCGAAGTCGCTGGTCGTGCCATCGATCTGGGTGCGGATTTGTTCGATGCGGGCCTTGATGGCCTTCTCATTGCCGTTGCCTTCGATGATGGTGGTGTTGTCCTTGTCGGACACGACGCGGCGGGCGCGGCCGAGGTCTTCGATGGTGGCGGAGTCGAGCTTACGGCCGACTTCTTCGCTGATCAGGGTACCACCGGTGAGGATGGCGATGTCCTGCAGCATGGCCTTGCGGCGATCACCGAAGCCAGGTGCCTTCACGCCCAGCACGTTGACCGTGCCGCGCAGCTTGTTGACGACCAGGGTGGCCAATGCTTCGCCGTCGATGTCTTCGGCGATGATGACCAGGTTCTTGGTGACCGTCAAGGCCTTTTCGAGCACCGGCAGGATTTCCTGGATGGCGCTGATTTTCTTGTCGGTGATGAGGATGTAGGGGCTTTCGAGCTCGGCTTCCATGCGCTCGGAGTTGGTGACGAAGTAGGCCGAGATGTAGCCACGGTCGAACTGCATGCCCTCGGTGTATTCCTTCTCGAAGGCAATACCCTTGGACTCTTCGACGGTGATGACGCCGTCTTTGCCGACCTTCTCCATCACTTCGGCGATGATTTCGCCGATTTCGCGGTCAGCGGCCGAGATCGAAGCGACGTGCGCGATGTCGGCGCGGTCGCGGACCGGGGTGGCCATCTCGCGGAGCTTGGCGATGAGGGCTTCGGCACCGCGGTCGAGACCACGGCGGATCATCATCGGGTTGGCGCCAGCGGCGACCATCTTGAGACCTTCGGTGACGACGGCCTGGGCCAAGACGGTGGCGGTGGTGGTGCCGTCACCGGCGATGTCGTTGGTCTTGGTGGCGACTTCGACCAAGAGTCGAGCGCCCATGTTCTCGAACGGATCTTTCAGTTCGATTTCTTTAGCGACCGTGACACCGTCGTGGGTGACGGTCGGCGCGCCGAACTTCTTGTCGATCGCGACGTTGCGGCCCCGGGGGCCGAGGGTGGTCTTGACGGCATCAGCGACAGCGTCGACACCACGCTTGAGGGCACGGCGTGCCTCTTCGTTGAAATACAACTGCTTTGGCATAGTGAAAGAACTCCTCAGATCAGACCGCGAGATAATTAAGCCTGGATGACGCCGAGAATGTCTTTTTCGGCCAAGACGAGATAGTCAACATCGTCGACCTTGTACTCGGTGCCGCTGTACTTGGCAAAGAGGACCTTGTCGCCGACCTTGACGCTCATCGGGACCAGCGCGCCTTCGTCGGTGCGGCGGCCGTCGCCGACAGCCACGACTTCGCCTTCCATCGGGCGTTCTTTGCTGGCGGTGTCCGGAATGAACAACCCGCCCTTGGTCTTTTCCTCGCGCTCTGCCGGCTTGATGACAACCCGGTCGGCCAGCGGTCGGATGCGGAAGTTTGCAGCCATGTGATGCTACCCCTCATCTGCGATAACGATTTTTAGCAGTCAAACAGTGTCACTGCTAACCATGGATTACTATAAAGAACGCCCGGTGGGTTGTCAAGGAAATTTTCGCACTCTGTATGAGTGAGTGCTAATTCTGATGTTTTGTTAACAGAGCCGGTGACACGTTCCCGCCAGCGTATCCCGACGCTGCATTGTGCCGCTCGTGTGCGCACGCATGCGACTATTTTGCGTGTCGACACGTAGTGACCGGTAGGGAATATGCACAGAGAGAGGGCGACGATGCATCTCGATCGGAATCTCGGACTGGATTTGGTGCGCTGTACCGAGGCGGCCGCGTTGCGTGCGGCGCGTTTGATGGGGCGGGGCGACAAAGACGCTGCCGACCAGGCGGCGGTGGATGCGATGCGCATTGCGCTTTCCAGCATCAGCATGGATGGTGTGGTGGTCATCGGCGAGGGTGAAAAAGACAACGCGCCGATGTTGTACACCGGCGAGCGGGTGGGCACGGGTGCGCCACCGGCGGTGGATATCGCGGTTGACCCGGTCGAAGGGACGACGCTGCTCGCTGAGGGGATGCCCGGCGCGATCGCGGTCATCGCTGTCGCGGAGCGTGGTGCGTTGCATGCCTGGACGGGCGTGCCCTACATGCGCAAGCTGGCGGTCGGTGAGGCTGCGCGGGGTGTCATCGACATCGAGGCGAGCACGGGCGACAACATCCGCGCAGTGGCGCACGCACTGCGCCGGCGGGTATCGGAAATCACGGTGGTGGTGTTGGATCGGCCGCGGCACACGCAGCTCATCCAAGAAATCCGCGCCGCCGGCGCGCGCATCAAGCTCATCCAACACGGCGATGTGGCGGCCGGGGTGATGACCGCGGTCGAAGACGCGCCGGCCGATATGCTGATGGGTATCGGTGGTGCCCCGGAGGCGGTCGTGACGGCGTGCGCGCTCAAATGTCTGGGCGGCGAGATCCAGACAAAAGTATGGACCCGCGACGACGCCGAGCGCGCCGTATTGGCGACCCAGGGAATCGTGCCGGAGCGTATCTACCGCACCAACGATCTGGTGCAGGGTGATAATGTCTTTTTCGCAGCGACGGGGATTACGACGGGTGATTTCTTGCGCGGGGTGCAGTACGGGCGTGACGGCGCACGGACGCACTCGGTGGTGATGCGGGCGACGACGGGGACTATCCGGCATGTCGAAGCGTATCATCGCTGGGATAAATTGATGCAAGTCTCGGAAATCGACTACACGCAGAGTGGTGTGTGACGGAGCAGACACCGACGCCCCGCGGAAAACCGCGGGGCGTCGTGCGGTATGCGTGTGGTCTGCAGACTAGAGCACGTCGACGTGGCTGTGGTCGCCCAAGACCAAGCGATATGCGCTGGGGCGGGCCGACGAGCGCGAAACGACCACGGAGCGCCCGATGAGGCTGTCACACAGGCGACCCGGCAGGTCGTTGATGGTGCAATCCTCCAGGACAATCGAGTGCTCGATTTCGCTGTTTTTCACCGTGCAGTGGTGATAGATCGACGTGAACGGGCCGACATACGAGTCGATGATTTTGGTGCCCTTGCCGATGATGGCCGGGCCGCGAATGGTGCTGTTGATGATCTCGGCGCCTTCTTCGATGATGACTTTACCGATGAGGTGCGATGCGGCGTCGACCGTGCCGTTGTTCTGATCGGGGGTTTCGTCGAGGACGAGGCGGTTGGCTTCGAGCATGTCGTCTTTTTTGCCGGTGTCGATCCACCAGCCACGATGCACATAGGGGAAAACGGTTTTGCCGCTGTCGACGAGTGCTTGGATGGCATCGGTGATTTCGAGCTCGCCCCGGGCCGACGGCTTGATCGAATCGATGGCGCCCCAGATGTGGTTGTCGAACATATAGATGCCCACCAGGGCGAGGTTCGATTTGGGTTCCTTGGGCTTTTCCACGAGCCGCAGGATGCTGCCGTCGGGGTTGAGTTCGGCGACGCCGAACGAACGTGGGTTAGGCACTTCCTTGAGCACGATCTGAGAGTTGTGCGTGCTGTTTTTGAACTGGTTGATGAGGGGCGAAATACCGCCCTGGATACAGTTGTCGCCCAGGAACATGACGAATTTCTCGTCGCCGATGAAGGGGTGGGCGATTTTCACGGCATGCGCCAGACCTGACGGTGCATCTTGCTGGATGTAGGTAATCTTGACGCCGAACTGATCGCCGTTGCCCACTGCTGCCATTACTTCGGCGGCGGTACTGCCTACGATGATGCCGATGTCGTCGATACCGGCGTCACGGATGGTCTCGATGACGCGGAAGAGCACGGGTTTGTTCGCAACGGGGACGAGTTGCTTTGCGCTCGTGTAGGTAATGGGGCGCAGGCGGGTCCCGTTGCCACCGCTGAGAATCAGACCTTTCATGCATGCTCCTTGTCGTGTGTGCGCATCGTCGCGCCGCAAATGGGTGTACGTGTGCCTATAGTAACAAAAACCAAGGCACCGGGAACCCCCGATGCCTCATGGTGAGATGACAGTACCGTGATGATTTTGGGTCAGCGTTTGATGCGTACCCCGCCGCTGTAGTGTCGTATCCAGTAGTCGTCGTAGATATTGGAAATCTGGACGCCGTAGGTGGGCGTCATCGCGTGCACCATGCGGCCGTTGCCGATGTACATCGACACGTGGGTGATGCCCCGGCGGCCGCTGGTATTTTTGAAGAACATCATGTCACCGGGCTGCAGGTTTTCGTAGCCTCCCACCTGGACACCATTGCTGGCACTCGCCTGTGAAGCCGCGAGGCGTGGGATGCTGATGCCCACTTGGTTGAACGCGTACATCATCAAGCCCGAGCAATCGAAGCCCGACTTGGGCGAGGTGCCTCCCCAGGTGTAGCGGTAGCCGACGTACTGCAGAGCGATATTGGCGACGTCGTTGCTGGTCGTGATCCCGGCTGCGGGGTTGCCGCGCACGACCGGGCTGATCGGCAGTGCGGGGAAGTCGCTGGTCGTGGGCACGCGGCGCAAGACGTGGGCGGTGACGTTGAGGAGTTCTTTGAAGATCCAGACCTTCTTGCCGTCGTACGACACCTGGACCCAGTCTTTGTACTTGCCGATGAGGTCGAGTTTAGCCCCGCGGCCGACCATGCCCATCTTGGCGTGGCGCGAATCAGGGCCGCGGCGGAGGTTGACTTCGTCGCCGTTGACATAGCCGACGATCTCAGGCGAGACATCGGGGACGATTTCGGCTTCGATGACACGTTCGAGGACGGATGACTCGGCTTGGATGAATTCCGATTTCACCCAGCCGTCGACGCCGTCGAACGAGATGTGATACCAGTCTTTGTAGGTTTCGATGAGCTCGATAGTGCTGTTGAGCTTGAGGGTGGTCAGTGCGACGTAGCCGGTGCCGGGGCCGTCACGCATGGTGAGTCCCGATTCGAGCACGATGCCGGTACGGGGCGGCGGCGGCGGGGGGAGGTCTTTGTCGAAGATGTCGAACATCGTGCTGGCGGCGTTTTCGGGCAGCGAGAGGAGCTCCCCGGCCATCCAGAACACCGGTGCATCGACGCGTTCGCGCACCTGGTACCAGTCGCCGTATTTGCCGATGACCTGCAGCTCCAAGCCTTTTTTTGCACGGGTGATAGGGTCGTAGTTGGTGCCCGGGCCGTTGCGCATATAGGCACTGTCGGCCAACACGGTGACCGGGATGACCTCGGGCGCCATGGTCTGGTTGCGTGACACGTACGACAAGGGAACGGGGAGGTCTTCGGATTCGGTCAACGGTGCATCGCCCTCGGTCACCGACTCACTGGTAATCGGGGCGACATCGATGGTGAAATCGTTGCTTTCGTTGCGCACATTCGAAGCCGGCGAGCCGATGTCGGGCACGAGTGTGACCAACTCGGTCTTGGAAATCACCAAGGCAAGCGGAATGATCGAAACGACCAGCAGGTGCATGATCATGCGTTGCGAGAAAAACGCGACGACGCGTTCGGGGCGTTCGAAGAGCGTGCGGATGCTGGGAATACGATCGGTCATCACGGCAGCGCTGCGGTCTTCGCGGCGGTATTCGCTGCGCCGACGGTTGACGCGTTGCATGAGTTCGTATGGGTCGGAGACGACCGGGCGCATCCGTTTTGATTGATCGACCATGTGTGGTTCCTCGCTGACCGGCGGCGGCAGATGGAGAGAATGCGCCAATCAGTTTCGTGCATCGCAACCAGCTGCGTTGGTGTGCGATGTCGCGCGGTGCATCACTGCGCGATACAGTGCATGTCAAACGCCACTATAACACACAACAATGAGCAATTAATAATGAACGATGAACGGTGCGGGGGTCAGCCCCATGGAGCACATCGTGCTTCGCGTCATGTCTCCACGGGGCTGACGACATGTACCGCGACGCGCGCTGCGCGTGATGTGGGCTGACGAGATTCAATTCAACGCGCGCTGCGCGTGATGTGAGGAGACGACAATCGGACCGACGGGAGTATTGTCTGTGTGATGGAGGTTACGATGGTGGTCGGTTCGTGCGCGGCGCGCACCACCACCGATGGCGTCATGCCCGTGGAGTGGGTCAGCCCCATGGAGCACATCGCGCGTCGCGTCATGTCTCCACGGGGCTGACGACATGTACCGCGACGCGCGCTGCGCGTGATGTGAGGAGACGAGAATCGGACCGACGGGAGTTTGTCCGTGTGATGGAGGTTACGATGGTGGTCGGTTCGTGGGCGGCGCGCACCGGATGCCAGTGTTGTCATGCCCGTGGAGACCCTCGAAGAGGGTGCTCCATGGGCATCATTGTTCATTTTTTTCAAACGGGTCTGCGGCGAATTGATCGTGGACTTCGGCGAGGCGGTCATCGGTGTGCCGCGCATAATACTGCTCGGTGATGCGGGTATTCGCATGGCCGAGGATCGCCGACACCTCGGAGAGCTGGACGCCTTCGTTGAGGAGCCACATCGCGACGAAATGCCGAAAGGTATGCGGTGTCGTCTGGCGTAGCAGGGCCGCTTCGCGCACGCGACCACTCGCTTCGACCGTATCGGCGAGCGACAGTGCAGCATGGGTCGCGACATTCCAGGCGGCGATGCGATTGAGCCGATGCCCGGGGCTGCGTGGGCCATGCGAAATGAACAACGCAGTGGCGCTGGGGAACGACGCGCGCCGCGCCAACAGATAGGCTTCGATGGCGGTGCGGGCGTGTGGCCGCACAAAGACGGTTCGCCGTTTGTTGCCTTTGCCCACGACCGAGACCCGCGGCGCGATGCTGCCGTGATCGCCACGCAAGTCGGCGATGTCGATTGCGAGCACCTCGGAGATACGGCACGCGGTCGAAAACAGCAGGTGGAGCAGTGCGTTATTGCGCAACAGGGTCAGTCGGTCGCGCTCGGGTTTGCTGTGTGGTTCGCCGGCAGGCAGCGGGGTGTTGTAGAAGTTGACCAGCGCCCGCAGATCGGCGACATCGGGGGCGCGGCTGGGGGCGATACGGGGCAGCGCATCGCCGATGTGCATCTGGATGAGGGCGAGTTCGCAGCCCAGTTCGCCGCGGTCGGCGAGATATTTGCAGATACCGGTCACGCCGTGGCTGTAGGTCTGGACCGAGCCGTCGGCGAGGTGGTGCAGGGTGTTGATCCAATGCGCGCAGTCACGGGCTTGGATGTCGGTGGTGACGTGGCGCCCTTCGGCCACTGCCCAGCGCATGAACGAATGCCACGCGTCGCTGTACGACGCGATCGTCGCCGGTGACAATGCACGGCGGCGCTTGCGTTGGTCGAGTGTCCATTCGTGCAGGGCTTGGGTGAAGGTCAGACTCATGTGCTGATTATACACGTCGGTCGTACGACGGTGCGTCGTATGCATGTGTCACGAGCTGAGGGTCGGACGGTAGTCGGGAGTGCGGCCGGACACGCCGGGGAGTGGGGTCTGGGTGTCGAGGCGGCTGGCCATCGAATCGTTGCCGGTGACCTCGTACGAACGACGCAGCAGCTGCACGGCGGCGGTGTTGTGAGGGTCAAGCTCGATGAGGCGCCACATGCGCTCGTGGAGTTCGGTGTGCAGCTGCATGGCGAGCAAGATGCCGCCCAGACGCAGGGCGGTTTCGACATAGTCGGTCTCGTATTGGGCACGGCGGGGGATTGCCCATTCGGGCAGGGTTCGGGTTTCGAGGAAGTGGCCGGTGTAGCAGTCGCAGGCGCGGCGCAACAGGGGCAGGGCGGCTCGGTGGTCGACACAGCGCCGAGCAGCAGCGACGGCGTGGCGGAACTCGTCGCTGTCGATTTTGCTGCCCAGTGGCAGGGTGAGTGCGATCGAGACGTGGTCGGCGACGACGATGGTCGCGGACGTCTGGTGGGGTTCGAGGGCGCTGCGCATGCGGTGGAGCGCCACCCGGAGATTGTTGTTCGCGGCGTCGCCCAACAACTCGGGCCACAGGAGGTCGCTGGCGCTGCTGCGGGCGACGCGCTGGTTGTCGCTATTGAGGATGAGCAGAAAGAGCTCGAATGCGCGTTGGCTGCGCCATTGGGTCGCGGTGATTTCGCTACCGTTGAGGCGGCAGACGCAATTGCCGAGCGTCTGGATTTCGAGGCGCGGAGCGAGGGCACGGGCATTCGGGCGGGGGTGGTCGTGGTGTGCACGGGCATCGGTGTCCTCCCGGGTGGTGCAACGGCGTCTCTCTGTGG
>JBJOJU010000110.1:0-7700 GCA_046046485.1 Chloroflexota bacterium
CAACTCGACGACCGCCGGGTGGTCCGACACATTGAAGACCAGCAGACCGGCTGCGAGGACGAAGACAGAAACGGCCTCGGCGATGAGGAGACGTTGAGCGAGGGCGCGGTACCCGGGGGACTGAAGGTGGAGTTCGCGGAGTGCGACGGTGCAGAAAAATACCACCCCCACCGCGCCGCCGATCCAAGGGCCACGACTCTGGGTGAAGAATATCGTCGCCACGATGACCAGCGTGAGCCCGCTGAGAGCTAGGGCTGCTGTGCGGCGGAGACGGGTGTGAGCGAGTGTCTGTGACGTCAGATATGGGGCAAAAAACGGTACCCACAGACACAGGGTCGACCCCAGCAACCACCACGCCCAGTTAGTGCCGTAGCGGCCGTCGGTGGGGTAGAGTGCCTTGACGTCGGCATCGGTCTGACCGACCGCAACGAGGGCGAGCGCGTAGACCGAAGCCAGCCCGGCCGGGATGAGCCAGCGGGGCGGGGTCGCACGCTGCTGTGCAGACAGGAGCGTGATCATGCTGACACACGCGACGAGGAGGGCCCCGGGGTAGACCCACCAGAAGCGGAGATCGATGGTCCGGAAGACGCCGCTGAACTGGATGGCGGTGAAGACGAGGCCGACGGCGCCCACGAGAGCAACCCCACTCGCGATGACGTCGGCGAGCGGTATATCGGTCGGTGTGGACTCGTCGGGTCGCTGCTGCCAGAGATGGATGATGACGGCGAACAGATAGGGAAGGACGAGTATCAGGAAGGCAGCGATGAAGATCGAGTTGCCCATCGTCGAAGCGACGCGGGTGATGACGTCGCCCTTCCAGGGGAGCGGGTCGGCTTCGGAATGCTGGACGATCCCGTAGAGTGCGGGGATGACCGCCGAGAGAATCACGGCGCCGCACAGCCGCCAGAACTGCGCGGGGGTACGCAGATGGGTCACGACGACGAGGGCGAGGGCGATATAACAGAGGTTGGTGTATGTCCCCTGCAGCCGCTGGTACGACCCCCAGAACGAAACGCCGGGGACGATCGAGATGGCAGTGGCGATCAGGAATACGACGACGAATGCCACAATGCTATACGTGAGTGGCCCGTCGGGGAGTGTGCGCCGGAGACGGCTCGCCTGTGTCGTGCTGCGCCGCCAGACCCAAGCCGCGGCGGCGATGCCCAGCAGGACGGTGACGATGGCCCGAAAGACGACTGCCTTGTCGGGTTCGAAGTGTCGGGCCGACAGCAGATTAAAATACGACGGGATGAGGAGGATGCAGGCGAGCCACCCCCACTCGAGGGCACGTGTTGCCCACGCAGACCAATCGTGACGTGTGGTCATCGTCTCTTCCTTGTAGCGGACAGTGGGTCAGCGCGCCGCTTTGCGCTGCTGGGCAAATGCGAGCATCTCGCGGGCGACCGTGCGGCTCTGTTCGCTGACCGGGTGGCCATTGAGCATCGCTGCGATTTCGTCGACCTGTGCACTGTGGTCGAGTGCGGTGACGACGGTCGCGGTGCGCTCGGCGGTGACCCGTTTGCTGATTGCATAATGGGCGTCGGCGAAGGTTGCGACCTGGGGGAGGTGCGAAATGCACAAGACCTGGTGGTGGCGGCTGATCTGCCAGAGTTTTTCGCCCACGACCGCGCCAGCGCGACCGCCTACCCCACTATCGACCTCGTCAAAGACCATCGTGTCGACGACTTCGACCTGCGAGAGCACGGCTTTGAGTGCCAAAAACAGCCGTGACCCTTCGCCGCCCGAGGCGGTCTTGGCCAATGACTTCGGCTCTTCGCCGGGGTTCGGTGCAATCAAGAACTCCACCCGATCGACGCCGGTCCGGTCGCAGGCGACGAGCTGCGGTTCGGCATCGGCCTGGCGGTGTGCGACCCCGTCGGCGGCTGGGACCGTCGCCTGCTGGACGAAGAAGCGCACGTGGGGCATTGCCAGTTCGCGGGCCGATGCCTCGACGGCACTGGCCAGGTTGCCCGCTGCGGCGGCACGCTTGGCCGAGAGGTCGCTGGCAGCTGCGCCGAGTTGGATGCGCAGGCGTTCCTCGTGTTGGCGCAGCGCTGCGACATATTCGTCGCTGTGTTCGAGCTTGTCCAATTCTGTCGCAGCGGCAGCTGCCCGTTCGATGAGCTCCGGGATGGTCGCGCGGTAGCGCCGTTGTAGCGCGCGGAGTTCGGTGATGCGGTCTTCGATGGCCTCGATCCGACCCGGGTCGAAGTCGATGCGATCGCGGTATGCTCGGACCGTCTGGGCGAGGTCGGCGAGTGCATACTGGAGGTCGGTGGCGGCAGTGGCGATGGGTTCGAACGACGGGTCGAGCCGTTCGAGATCGCTGCCGAGGTGGGCGACGGCGACACTCCCTTCGACCAGCGAGCGGCTCCGCCGATCATCGGCCGTCAGGAGTTGGTAGATCTGGGTGGTCAGCTCGGTGATGCGCGCACTATTCTGATAGCGCGTTTTCTCGGCGGTGAGTGCATCTTCTTCGCCGGGGACGAGTTTGGCAGCGGTTACATCGACTTGGAGTGCACGGAGCTCGGCGATGCGTTCGGTGCGTTGTGCAGCCGCGGTGTGCAGCGCGGTCAATTCTGCACGCACACCTTGCCACTGCTGGTGTAGCTCGCTGACTTTCTGGCGTACCGGGAAGAGGCGCCCATAGCGGTCGAGCATGTCGAGGTGCGTTTTGCTGTTGAAAATCGTCATCCCGTCGTGCTGGCCGTGGATGTCGATGAGCATACTGCCGATTTCACGCAGCACTGACGTGTTGACTGCGCGGCCGTTGACCCTGCTGACCGAACGGTTACTCTCGCGGTTGACTTCGCGCAAGACTATCAGTGTGTCGTCGTTGTCTTCGCGCAGGCCATGCTCATCGAGTACAGCGATGAGTTCGGGTTGTGCGGGGATCTGGAAGACCCCCTCGATGCGCGCGCGCTCGGCACCGGTCCGGATATTGTCGGCATCGAAGCGGTCGCCGCGCAAGATACCGAGTGCATCGATGATGATCGACTTCCCGGCGCCGGTTTCGCCGCTGAGGATCGAAAAGCCACGTTGGAACGATAACGTGACCTGATCGATAATCGCAAAATTACCGATATGGAGTTCTACGAGCATGCGACACCTCGTGCAACACGGTGCGGGTTGATGGACGCGGAACGATTAATCAGAAAAGGTATCGAGAAATTCCATCAGCTTTTCGGGGCTGTGAAAGACGAAGGTCAACCGGACATCCCTCGGGCTGCGGATAATCTGGACGGGGGTGCCCAGTTGCTGCTCGAGCTGGCGGGCGACCGCACGGTCGTCTGCACTCGTCGTCTGCTGCTGGTCATCGCGGTCGATTGTCTGGGTCGGTCGCTTGGGGATGCGCCCCCCGCTGGAGCCCCCGGTCGGGGTGCCGGTACGTAGGGTGCTCAGCGCCGCCTTGAGATCGTCGGTGCTGCGGTACTCGGATTCGGTCAAGTATTCGGCTTCGCGGACCGTGATCGGGTCTTCGAGCATGACGGCGAGGAGTGCGTCGCGTGGGAGGCCTTCTGGTGCTTTGAGCAGGGCGCGACCGTGGCCTGCACTGATTGCCCCACCGCGCAATGCTGACTGCGCTTCGTCACTCAGACGCAACAAGCGTCGCGTGTTGGTGATGTGGACACGGCTGTTGCGACCCATCCGGGCGGCGATTTCGTCGTCGCTCAGATTGAATTCGTCTTTGAGCGCTTGGTAGGCCAACGCTTCTTCGATGGGATTCAGGTCGGCACGCTGGACGTTTTCGATGATCGCGAGTTCGAGCATCTCTTGGGGCGTGCTCTCGCGGATAATCACGGGCACGGTGGCCAGACCAGCCGCACCCGCTGCGCGCAGTCGACGTTCGCCGGCGATGAGTTCGTACCCGCCGCTGGGCAGTCGGGTGACGATCAACGGTTGGACGACGCCGTGTTCCTTGATCGACGACGTCAGGTCGGCGATGGCCTGCTGGTCGAACGTCTTGCGCGGCTGATACCGATTGGGCCGGACATCGCCGATGGCGACTTCACGGATTGCTTGACTGTCGTTGGGGACGGTACTCTGTGTGCTCGGGAGGAGGGCGTCGAGCCCGCTGCCGAGGCCACCGCGTTTCTTGCTCATGTTATGCACCTTTGATGCTCATGCGTGTCAAGAGGTCGTCGGCGACACGCTGGTATGCCAGTGTCGCGCGGCCGTCTGGGTCGTATTCGTACAACATCTGCCCATAACTCGGCGCTTCACTGGCCCGCACACTGCGTGGAATCGGGGTGTTGCAGATGTGGACCGGGAAGAACCGACGGACTTCGTCAACGACCTGTTGGGCCAGGTTGGTGCGCCCGTCGTACATCGTCATCACGACACCCAGGATCGAGAGTTTGGGGTTCAAGCTCTCGTGGACTCGGTCGATGATGTTTTTCAGCTGTGCTAAACCTTCGAGCGCCAAGAATTCACATTGGAGCGGGATACACACGGTGTTGGCGGCAGCGAGTGCATTGACCGACACGAACCCCAGTGCCGGGGGGCAGTCGAGCATGATGATGTCGTACTTGGTGCGAATCGGTGCAATCGCTTCGGCCAGACGAAACTCGCGTCGGTCGACGTCGACCAACTCCACCTGGACACCGGAGAGCCGTTCACTGGCTGCGATGATGTCGAAGTTGGGACGGTTTGTCGGCAGGATGGCAGCAGTGATGGGGATGGTCGCCATGATGACTTCGTAGGTGGTGTTCCGAAGACTCTGTTTGCTGACACCGAGGCTGGTGGCGGCGTTCCCCTGCGCATCGCAGTCGATCAACAACACACGCAGATTCTTGCGGGCGAATTCACCGCAGAGATTCACCGCTGAGGTTGTTTTACCGACCCCGCCTTTTTGGTTCATACAGGCAATGATGATGCCTGCGCGTGGGGTGGTGTCAGGGTGTTGTAGTACCGTCACTGGCTGCTCCTGCCGGTTATACACCGTTTCGTGTGTACTACCGTTTCACACGGCGAAAAAGGTACGGGTCTCGCAAAAACACGTTGAGCAGATTGTACTATATAGGGTGGTATTTGTCAGTGATTGTTTCACGTGAAACAGTGTGTTGGGCAAGATATTGTTCATCTGCAAAGCGTTGGGTGGACTGTGCCAGGGAGTGGCTGTGACTGTGCGTGCGATGATGATGATGCACGGTCGTGGATTGTTTCACGTGAAACACTTTCGCGGAACGATTTCCCGATTATATGTGTATAGGTCGAAGCAGCAGTGCACAGATTGCGGCGGAATATCGCGGCAAATGTTTCACGTGAAACACCACACGGAGAAGCGCTTGGAGTCACGTTTCATCGCCTTCGTGTAGAATACCGAGACACCCAGCAAACGAGGCATACATGAAGGTCGCGCTATTTATCACCTGTTTCAACGACACGTTATTCCCGGACACCGGGAAGGCGGTGGTACGGATTCTCGAGCGACTAGGCGAGCGGGTGGCGTTTCCCGAGGAGCAGACGTGTTGTGGGCAGATGCACTTCAACACCGGCTACCAAGCCGAAGCGCTGCCGTTGATCCGTCGGTTCGTACGCATATTCGACGGCTACGAGGCGGTCGTTTCGCCGTCTGCATCGTGTGTGGGCATGGTGCGTGATATGTACCGTTACGCAGCCGAGGTAGCCCAGGATACGGCACTAGCGCAGGCTGTCGCCGCGTTGGCGCCTCGGGTATACGAATTTTCGGAGTATCTGGTGCAGGTGCGTGGCGTGACAGATGTCGGCGCATACTACCCGCACCGGGTGACCTATCACCCGACGTGTCACTCGCTGCGGGGGATCCGCGTGGGCGATGCACCGGAGCAACTGTTGCGGGCGGTGCGTGGGATCGACTACGTGCCGTTGCCAGCGGCGAGTGAGTGTTGCGGGTTCGGGGGGACCTTCGCCGTCAAAAACGCCGACACCTCGATGGCGATGTTGAGTGACAAGCTGCGGCATATCACGAGCACGCGGTCCGAGGTGTGTGTCGCAGCCGACAACTCGTGTCTGATGCACATCGGTGGTGCACTGCATCGCCAGCGGGCGGGTGTGAAAATCGCCCATCTCGCCGAAATCTTGGCTACCGGGGAGAACGCATGAAACCTGATTCGGTCATTATCGAGCTTTCGCCCGAGTTCCCCGTCGGTGCGAAACGGGCACTCCAGAACACGCAGTTGCGGCGCAACATGGGGAAGGCGACACAGACGATCCGCGCGAAGCGCGCCGCCGTGGTGGGCGAGCTCGAAAATTGGGAGTCGCTGCGGGACGCCGGAGCTGCGATGAAGCAGACAGCCATGGAGAACCTCGACACCCTGCTGGTGCAACTCGAAGCCGCCGTCACGGCGGCGGGCGGGGTGGTGCACTGGGCGAGTACGGCGGCCGAGGCGAATACAATTGTGACGTCGTTGATCGCGGAGACCGGTTCACGGCATGTCATCAAAGTCAAATCGTTGACAACCGACGAAATTCGGCTCAACGAGCATCTCGAATCACACGGGATCACCGCGATCGAAACCGACTTAGCCGAACTGATTATCCAGCTTGCCCACGAAAAATCGTCGCACATCCTGGTGCCGGCGATTCATAAAAATCGCGCCGAGATCCGTGCATTGTTTGCGTCGGCGATGGATCTGCCCGACTTGACCGACGAGCCGGCTGCCTTGGCTGCTGCGGCACGACGCTATCTGCGTGAGCAGTTCTTGTCGGTGAAGGTCGCCACGAGCGGTGCCAACTTTGCCATCGCCGAAACGGGGAGTATCGGGGTCGTCGAATCAGAGGGGAATGGTCGGATGTGTCTGACCTTACCAGACGTGCTCATCACCGTGATGGGAATCGAAAAGGTCTTACCGCGTTGGGATGATCTGGGGGTGTTTCTACAGCTGTTGCCGCGCTCGTCGACGGGCGAGCGGATGAATCCCTATACATCGATCTGGACGGGGACGCAACCCGGCGATGGGCCGCAGCAGTTCCATTTGGTGCTGCTCGACAACGGGCGCACCGAGGTATTGGCAGACGTGGTCGGTCGGCAGACCCTGCATTGTATCCGGTGCAGTGCCTGTATCAATGTCTGCCCGGTCTACGAGCGGACGGGTGGGCACGCCTATGGGTCGGTGTATCCCGGCCCGATCGGTGCGATTCTGACTCCGCAACTCGTCGGGACCGAGCACGCTGCGTCGTTGCCGTATGCTTCGACGTTGTGCGGGGCGTGTTACGACGTCTGCCCCGTCAAGATCAACATCCCTGAGGTGCTGGTCCATCTGCGTGGGCGGGTCGTCCGCGAAAAACGCACCCACCCGGCGCAGTGGGTCGATGCCGAGGCAATCGGGATGGCTGCCTTAGCGCAGGTATTCGGTCAACGGGTCGCCTACGAGACTGCGCAGCGGGTGGGGAGCGTCGCCCAGTGGCCGTTCGTGCGTGAGGGGTATATCGAAAACGGCCCAGGGCCGCTGGCGGCATGGACCGCCATGCGCGATCTGCCTGCGTTGCCGGAGCAGACATTCCGCCAGTGGTGGCGTGAAAGGAATGACATCGATGAGCGCGCGTGAACGAATGCTCGGTGATATCCGCCGGGCGTTGGCGGCTGGTCAGGGTCACGCCGCGGCCAGTGCCCCTTTGCCGATCGAACACGGTACCGTCGAGTCGGCACGGTTGGTCGAACAATTTGCCCAGCGCGTGGCCGAGTATAAGGCCTGGGTCGGTGTGTGTCGGCCCGCCGA
>JBJOJU010000113.1:0-4052 GCA_046046485.1 Chloroflexota bacterium
ATGAACACCGTCATGCCCACAAGCAGCGGGATGGTGGGGATGTCAGTCACCACCGCCAGAATCGCGCCTGCGATGCCGATGAAACACATCAACACGGTGTTGATGGCCATCCCACCACTGACTTCGCCGCTGTCGCGTTCAAAGACGATGTTGCAGGTCGGACAGCGGACATTCATCGTGAACAGCGAGCGGAACATCTTGCCACGCTCGCACGCCGGGCAGGTCAACCAAAAAGTCAACCAAAAAACACGTAATGCTTTGATCACGTGTTCACCTCGTTCTGTGTATTGTGTTGGAGAAAGTGTGGTGGGCGATAATGGACTCGAACCATCGACCTCAACGATGTCAACGTTGCGCTCTAACCAGCTGAGCTAATCGCCCCCAACAGGTCTAATAGTAGCACGCACGAAGCGTGGTTGTCAAATGGAGATTGACTGAATCGTGGGTGCACCCTGCGGCTACGACGCAGGGTGTTTGTATGCATAGAAGATGTAGTCCTGGGAGGTGGTTTTGTGGCCCATATCATGCAATGCCCGAAGGATCTGGGCCCGGTGGTCGGTTGCATGATTCACGACTTGCAGCAGCACTTGCCAGACGCGCAGTTCTTTGTCTTCGCCTTCGAGCGGTTGGCTGTGGAGTTTGGCCTCGGTGATAGTGTCGAGATAGGTGGTGGTGTGCGCCTCGACGGCATCCCAGTAGGCACGGAGCGTTGTGTAGTCACTGTAGTGCGCCGGTTCGAGTGGGTCGGGGAAATCGACCCCTCGCAGCCCGCAGAACCACACTTCTTCGACCTCGATCAGATGCAGAATCTGCTTTTGGATCGAGCCGTGGGCATACCGACTGGGTTGGCTGAACGCTGCATGCGACAGCTGGAGGATATGGTTGTCCCACAGTGCTCGGTTTTCGGCGAAATGGTAGCCATAGAGATGGCGAAAAATAGCGACAGACATAGGAGACCTCCCGGTGCCGTGTCACACGCCGGCGTTGACCAGCGGTGCGACCTGTTGACCAATAAGCGAGATGGCACGCATATGCTGCGCGTGGGTGAGCTTGGCGTTGTCCATCTGAAACGTAAATCGCGAAATGCCGCCCAGTGCCGCACTGTGACGCAGTATCTTGGCAGCGACCTCTTTTGGGTCGCCGACCACGAGTGCGCCGGTCGGGCCGTTCTGGGCTTCGAAATGCCGGCGGGTGACCGGCGGCCAGCCCCGTTCACGCCCGATGCGGGTGAATGTCTCGGCATACCCCGGGTAGAACTGCTCGACGGCGTCGGCCGAGGACTCTGCGACATACCCCAGCGAATGGATCCCCACCGTGAGTTGCTCGGGTGGGTGGCCGGCTTGCGCACCGGCTGCGCGATAGAGGTCGATGAGCGGGCGGAAGCGGTGCGTCTCGCCGCCGATAATCGCCACCATCAGCGGCAGCCCGAGTGACCCCGCGCGGGCAAACGACGCCGGTGTGCCACCGACCCCCAGCCAGATGGGCAGCGGGGCTTGGATGGGGCGGGGGTAGATCGCTTGGTTCTGCAGGGCGGGGCGGAACGCACCCGACCAGTCGACGACCTCGGAGGCACGGATGCGCAACAACAGATCGAGTTTTTCGGTGAAGACGCGATCGTAGTCGTGCAGGTCATACCCAAACAACGGGAAGGATTCGGTGAACGAACCCCGACCGACACAGATTTCGGCGCGGCCGTTCGAAATCAGATCCAAGGTGGCGAAATTCTGGAATACCCGCACAGGGTCGGCAGAACTCAACACCGTGACGGCACTCGACAGACGGATGCGTTTCGTGCGGGCAGCGGCGGCGGCCAAGATGACGATATTCGCCGAATCGAGGAATTCGCGGCGATAGTGTTCGCCGATAGCGAACACGTCGAGCCCCATTTCGTCGGCATGCTGCATGCGCGCCAGGAGCTCGTCGAGCATCAGGGCGTTGTCGGTCGGAGATTGGGCGTTTGCGCTGCCAGTCGCTGCGAAACTGTCGATGCCGATTTCCAAATGGGACCCCTTACCGGTGCGAATTGCGCGCAGACTTAGATTATTTTAACAGACCAGTGGTGGTTGTTTTTCGAGCGTTTCTCTCTGCACATACTATACGATAAAGCGAGACAAAACACGACGGCAAGGGGGTAGGGGATGCGTTTTTCGATACGGTTCAACAACGATAGACCGGTCCGCGAGTATCTCGCACTGGCACAGGCTGCCGAAGCAGCCGGCTTCGATCAGTTTTGGGTGAGTGATGATTTATTTCTCTATGGTGTCTGGCCCATCCTCGCCGGCTGTGCGACGGTGACCGAGCGCATCCAACTCGGCACCTGCATCGTGAACCCGTATACGATGCACCCCGCCGAAATCGCCATGCAAGCGGTTGCACTCGACGAATTGTCGCAGGGGCGGGCGGTGTTGGGAGTGGGCGCCGGCGCAGGTGACTTTTTGGGGTGGGTCGGGTTGCCCCAGGAGCGCCCGTATACACGCATGGTCGAGACGATACAGGTCTTGCGGGCGCTCTTCGCCGGCGAGCGGGTGCCCCATGTCGGCCCCGAGCTGGGGCGGTGGGCCAGCGAGGCGTACCTGCGCACGCCGGCACGGCAGATCCCGATCTATCTGGGCGCTATGAGCCCCAAAATGCTCGTCGCCATCGGGGAGTATGCCGACGGCGGGCTGCCGTTGTTGTTCCCACCCGAACACTACAGCGCCGCACGCCAACTGGTGGATACGGGGATCGCCAAAGCCGGCCGGGATGCAAACGCGGTCGACATGGCAGCCTGCATCTGGATCTCGATCGGGAGTGACCCGGTCGCCGCCGAAGCCGTGTTGCGTCAGAAAATCGCCTACTACGGGCATGCGTTGAGCGACACCATTCTGGGGAACCTGGGGTTGACGCGGGCTGCATTCGCCCCCATCGAACACGCGATCCAGCACGACCACGACGAAGCGGCTGCCTGCGCGATGGTCACGCCCGAGATGCTGCGCATCGGTGTGACCGGTACGAGTGCGGATGTCGTCGCACGGTTGGGCGCGCTGGTACAGGCAGGTGCCCGGCACATCAGTTTCGGGCCGCCCCTCGGGCCCGACCCACTCGCCGCGATCGGCGTATTGGGGCGCGAGGTGTTGCCGGCGTTGCGGGCGATGGCGTAGCAGACAAGAACGCACCCCCGCAGCGGCGGGGGTGCGGGGGTGCCGGTCAGTGGTCGCCGCGGTGGGCAGCGGCCGCTTTGGCCAGGAACTGCGTCATTTCGTCGTCGTCGTGGGCCACCGTCGCCAACGCCGACCAGATTTTCGGGTCGTCGGGGAAGATGTCACTCAGCGCGTCGAGGAGGACCCGGGCGCGGGCATGGTCGCCTTCGCGGTAGAGGCGATTGGCGGTCTTGAGCAGGGCCTGGGCGTCGGGTTCGGGCATCGGTCACTGGACCTTATCGACGATGACCCAGCCTTGCGAGAGGTTGGTCCCGCCGTAGAGGCGCAGATTGGTGGCGTCGAGGTTGACGTCGTAGATGAGCACGATGCTGGTCTTGGTGCCGTTGGCTTCGACGTCGTTGCTGATGCCCAAGTCGGCCGAACCGGGGCTCGACTCTTTGACTTTCATCGAACGCTCGACGTTCACGTCGTAGCGGCGACCCTGGTCGTCGAGCAGGCCAAAGAAGTTGGCCGGCAGGGGTTGGGTCTTGCCGGTGTTGTTGGCCACGGTGACCAAGACGATGAGGTAGGTGCCCTTGGGCGGGATGCCGGCGAGCGAAATAGGCCCGTTGACGACGCTCGGGTCAGGGTAGAGCCCATACTCCCAGCCGTCTTGGGTCAGCGTGGCGTCGCGGTTGAGCAGCATGACGGGCGGCGGGGTGGCCGTGGGCGGGCCGGCCGGGGTCATGGTGGCAATCGCGGTCGCGGTCATCGCGGCGTCGGGCGTCGGCGTGCTGTCGGCCGAGGTCGCGCCGAACAGATTGGCGGGCAGCAACGAGGCCGTGCTGTTGCCGAAGAATTGGCTGGCCAAGAAGACAATCAAGAGCAGGGCGAGGGCACCGAGCACGCCCCACATCATCGGGGTCGGGCCGC
>JBJOJU010000114.1:0-4353 GCA_046046485.1 Chloroflexota bacterium
ACTGCACCGTGTCTTTGAGTTGGTCAGGGTAGAGGTCAAGGAGTTCACCTAAACCGGTTTCGAAGCCCAGCGCGCGCAGGGTCTGGAAAGCTTCGTCGGCCCCCGTGAAATCCGGCGCGGCATCGACAACCACTGCCCCGAGTTCGACGAGCCGCTGGCGCTGCTGCGCGATCGCCTGGGCGAGTTCGTGTTCGACGGCGAGGCCGCCCCAATCCGGCGCCCAGGCGATTTTTTTGCCCCTGAGGCTGACCGGCTCGAGCCGTGCCAACCGCTGGGTATCGGTGTGCGCGGTCAATCCCGACTGCGGCGCATACCCGGCGAGGGCTGCCAGCAGCAATGCGACGTCGCCGACGGTCCGCGCCATCGGGCCGTCGACGGACAACGGTGAGTACGAATCACCCGAGGGGACGACGCCGGGCGACGGGCGGAAGCCCACCACACCGCAAAACGCCGCTGGATTACGCAATGATCCACCCATGTCGCTGCCGTCGGCGATGGGGACCATCCCGCAGGCGAGTGCCGCCGCCGCACCGCCAGAGCTCCCGCCGCTGGTCTTCGACACATCGTGCGGATTGCGTGTCGCGCCGAATATCGGGTTGAATGTCTGCGACCCCGCCCCGAATTCGGGGACATTGCTCTTGCCCAGGGTCACCGCTCCGGCGTTTTTGATGCGCGAAACGACAATCGAGTCGGTCACCCCCACAGCATCACGGAAAATCGGCGATCCGCGGGTGAAGCGGAGCCCTTTGGCTTCGGTCAGATCCTTGTGGACGACCGGAAGCCCCGCGAGCACACCCAGGTCGACGCCGTGGGCGTGCAATGCATCGATGTGTGCAGCCGTCTCGTGCGCACCAGCTGCGTCGAGGGTGATGATGGCATTGACCTGCGGGTTTGTGCGGGCAATCTGATTGAGGTGCGCCTGCAGCAATTCGACGGCACTGATGGCGCGGCGGTGGAACAGACTGCGTTGGGCGCGGGCGGTGGCGTAGACGATGTCGTGCATCAGACGTCACCGGTGTAGCGCTGGGCGGCGTCGAACTCGGCTTTGATCTGCGCGCGGGCAGCGTCGTCGTAGAGGAAGTCGATGGCAGTCAGTGCCATCGCCACCGCACCGTCGACGATAGCCTTGTGGCCCTTGGGCGTGATCGTGGCGTCGGCGACGGCGGTGGAGTGCCAACTCGCTTCGGTGCCACAGATCTCGAGGTATGCACAGATCGCCGGCACGTGGTGGCTGACATTGCCCAGATCAGTCGAACCAGCACCGGAATCTTCGCGCATCGGCGCGGGGTTGCGCCCCACTGCAGACATGTTGGCGGCGAAGAGTTCACCGAGGCCGTGGTTAGGCACCATATTGAGGTACGCCGGCATGTACTCTTCCCATTCGACGGTACAGCCGGTGGCCAATGCGCCGGCTTCGGCACAGGCAATCACGCGCCGGAACAGGTCCTCTGCGTAGGTGATATCGGCCGCCCGGATACGGAAGCGGGCCTTGGTCAGATTGGGGATGACGTTGGGTGCGGTACCGCCGTGGGTGATGATGCCGTGGATGCGGGCATCGGTGCGGATTTGCTGGCGCAACAAACCGACGCTCGAGAACATCACGATGAGTGCGTCCAGAGCGTTGACGCCGTCGTGCGGGTTGGCGGCTGCGTGAGCCGACTTGCCGTGGAAGGTGAGTTCGAGGCCCTTGGCGACCAGCGACGACCCGTAGTCGAGGCGGTCGTAGGTCATCGGGTGACTAATGAGGGCTGCGTCGAGGCCGTTGAAGTACCCGTCGCGGATCATGTGGATCTTGCCGCCGGCGTTGGGTACAGCCGACTCTTCGGCAGGGGTCCCCAACAGCACCACCGACCCGGGCAACTGTGCCCCGACCCGCGACAACCCGATGGCAGCGCCGAGGGCAGCCGTGGCGATGATGTTGTGCCCACAGCCCTGGCCGACTTCGGGGAGCGCATCGTATTCGGCGATGATCCCGATACGCGGGCCGGGTTTCTGGCCGGGCAAATCGGCGACGAAGGCCGTCTCCATACCGGCGATATTCTTCTTGACCGTGGCGCCGTATTCGGCGATCATCTCAGTGATTTTGGCGGATGCTAGATATTCTTGGCGGCCCAGTTCGGGGTTGCGGTACATCCAGTCACTCAGGTCTACGAGTGCCGGTACTGCGGCTTCGATTTCGCTGCGGACGAGTTGTTTGAGTGCGTCACGGCTGAGGGTCATCGGGGTTCCTTTCGAGCGGTGCCTCTGTCACGAGCGGGGCGGGAAATAGAATCGAAAGGCGCGACAGTGCCCACTCGCCGACCATGATGGCTTCGGCGGTGTCGTCGCGCAGTGATTTTGTCCGTCGGTCGGCATGAGCACTGATGTGGTCACGGGCTGAGACGATGGCGGCTTTCTTGGCGACCGTCCCACGCCGTTGTTCGCGGGGGAGCAGCGCATCGGCACGCCACTGCTGGGCAGTCACGAGGACGATGGGGATTCGGCGGTGCTGCGCGGGCTTCTGCCAGGCCGTGGCGATGTCACCGCCGCCTTCGACGACGATTGCCCGTACCGTGGGCTCGTCACCGAGGAAGGCAACCGCGGCACGGCGCAAGCGAGCCAACGAGCCATAGTGGTGCGAACGGTAGCGCAACAGCCGCTGGGTGTCGAGGCAAAAAAACGCGAATCCGCAGGTCAAACCAGCGTCGATCGCGAGCAGCGTATTGACCGTCATAGATACCACCCCGACCGGTCAGCGGTTTTTACGGATGCCGCAGAGTATGCTATACTATAGCAGATGTCACGGGTTACCCGCGACTTTCCGCTGCACTGATAGGTTTCTTACGCAGAAGTGGGTATTCCCCGCTTTTCTTTTTTCTCTACGCAAAAAAGGTGAACCATGAGAACAGAATTCTTTGCTGCTATATCGGCAATCGCCGCGGAACGCGGTATTCCACGCGAGCGCATCATCGAACAGGTCGAAAAGGCCCTGGTCGCTGCCTATCGTCGCTCACTGGGCGAGCGGCCGCCTGCGATCGAAATCAACGTCAAGATTGACCCGGTCAAGGGTGATCCGCACGTCTACTCCGAGATGTTGGTGGTCGACGAGGTCGAAGACGATCGCTTCGAAATCACTCTCGAGGAGGCCCGCAAGCACAACCCGAGCATCCAGCTGCTCGAAAAAATCGTCGTCGAAACGACACCCAAAGACTTCGGTCGTATCGCGGCACAGACGGCCAAGCAGGTGATTCTGCAGGGTATCCGCGACGTCGAGCGTGACAACGTCTACAGCGAGTTCAACGAGCGCCGCGGCGAACTGATGGTCGGCCTCGTGCAGCGCAACGTCAACGGCAACATCATCATTGATCTAGGCAAAGCGGAGGCGATTTTGCCCCGTGACCAGCAAGTCGCGTCGGACAATTACCGCCCTGGGACCCGTATCAAGGTCTTGTTGAAAGAAATCCGCCGTGAAGACCGCGGCACACGATTGCTCGTCTCGCGCACCGACAACGACCTCATCAAGCGGATTTTCGAGATGGAAGTCCCCGAGATCTTGAGCGGCACGGTCGAGATCAAATCGATTTCACGCGAGCCCGGAGTCCGCACCAAGGTCGCCGTGGCTGCCCGACAGGAGGGCATCGACCCGGTCGGCGCGTGTGTCGGTATCCGCGGCGTGCGCATCCAGAATATCGTGAACGAGCTGAACGGCGAAAAAATCGACGTCGTGCAGTGGTCGACCGACGTCAAAGAGTTCATCGCGAACTCGTTGTCACCGGCACAGGTCGTCGAAGTCCAGATCCGTGACATGGACAAAGCAGTGGTCATCGTCCCCGACAAGCAGTTGTCGTTGGCAATCGGTAAAGAGGGGCAGAACGTCCGGCTGGCAGCCAAATTGACCAAATGGAAAATCGACATCAAGTCGTCGAGCACGCTCATCGACGAGATGCGCGAGGCCAGCGAGTTCCGCTTGGCGGCAGAAGCCGAGAGCATGGCACTCGACGTCGAGTTGGCAAACGCACGTGTCGAAGACCGACTGGTCGATGACGACGGGACGTTTGATTACCAGGGTATCGAGTATGGTCCGTTGGCTGCAGAATACGCTGGCCAGACGGTACAGATTCGTGCCACTTCGGTGAAGTTGTTTATCTACTCGAACGATCGCTTGATCGCGTCGTACATGATTCCAGACATCGATTACACGGTGAATGGCTAAATGAGTACACCCCCACGCCCAAAGCATGTCCCCACGCGGACGTGTATCAGCTGTCGCGGGAGCGGAGCCAAGCGTGGCTTGGTCCGCCTGGTGCGTGACGCTGCTGGGCGTGTCGTTATCGATACGACGGGCAAACAACATGGCCGCGGTGCCTACTTGTG
>JBJOJU010000131.1:0-2735 GCA_046046485.1 Chloroflexota bacterium
CGACCAACGCCGGTACGAGATAGACCGCGCCGCTGTCGCTTACCGTCTCGGCGAGGGCAGCCACCGCAGTTGCCGGGTCTGCCATGCCCAAGAACTCGCCCAACCACTGGATCGCCGCCCCACTGACCGCGATGTTCCCTTCGAGGGCGTAGGTCACATCGTGGTCGTCGAGCGCCCATGCGATCGTCGTCGACAGACCATGCGTCGAAAAAACCGGCGTCGCGGTCGGCGTCATGAGTGACGAACCAGTGCCGTAGGTCGCCTTGATGCTGCCCGGGGCGAATCCGGCGTGGCCGAACAACGCTGCGTGCGAATCGCCGATCATGCACAAGATGGGCACGCCAGCCGGCAAACGCCCCAGTGCCACTGTGACACCATACGCGGCTTTCGAGGGGCGCAGCTCCGGCAGCGCCACCCGCGGGATGCCGAAGAGGTTGAGCAACTCGTCGCTCCACTGCTGGGTCGTCAGGTCGAGCAACTGCGTGCGCGACGCGTTGGTCAGGTCACAGGCATGGACCGCGCCGCCGGTCAGGTTCCATAGCAGCCAGCTATCGATGGTGCCCAGGCAGAGTTCGCCCGCCGCCGCCCGCTGCGTACCGGCGGGGATGTGATCGAGCAGCCAGCGCATTTTGCTGGCCGAAAACAACGGGTCGATGGTCAACCCGGTGCGCGCGGCGAGCAGTGATTCGTCGCCGCGGTCGCGCAGCCCCGCACAAAAATCCGCCGTGCGCCGGCACTGCCAGATGACCACCGGTCCCAGCGGCTGCCCACCACTGCGCTCCCAGACGGTCACCGATTCACGCTGGTTGGTGATCGCCACCGCCGCGACCGTCACTCCTGGCTGTTCTGCCAAGCAATTGTCGATGGCCTGTGTCACTGTCTGCCAGATCTGCGTTGCGTCTTGTTCGACCCAGGCCGGGTGGGGGTAGCTCGTCTGCACCGCCACAGTCGCCTGGGCAGCGATGCTGCCGTCGCGGCGCACCAGGAGTGCTTTGGTATTGGTCGTTCC
Source organism: Chloroflexota bacterium (assembly GCA_046046485.1). Classification (GTDB taxonomy): domain Bacteria; phylum Chloroflexota; class Chloroflexia; order Chloroflexales; family Roseiflexaceae; genus UBA965. The sequence goes on from JBJOJU010000131.1 coordinate 1,010, forward strand.
CTGGTCAATCGCGAGGATCATGTCGTCCATGTCAGCCCCGCTTCCGTGCCACGACCTGCTGGGCCGCCGCGACGATGTGCGGTGCCGTCAAGCCGAAATGCGCCAGCAGCCATTCGGGCGAACCGGTGGGGGCAAATACCCCCGGTACGCCCAGGATTCGCATCGGTACCGGGTGTTCTTCTACCACCACCTCGGCTACCGCGCTGCCCAATCCGCCGTGGGTGGTATGCTCTTCGACGGTCACGATCGCCCCCGTCTCGCGCGCAGAAGCGATAATCGCCGCACGGTCGATAGGACGGATCGTCGCCATATTCAACACACGCGCGCTGATCCCCGTCGCTGCCAACGCCGTCGCTGCCTGGAGCGCCTCGGTCACAACCACCCCGGCGGCTATCAGCGTCACGTCGCTGCCTTGACGCAGCGTCGCGGCGCGGCCGATGTTCAATTGATAGTCATCGGGATGCACCTGGGGCACCCCCATCCGCGACAGCCGGATAAACACCGGCTTCGTGCTCGCCGCCGCCCAGCGGATCGCCTGGGCCGTCTCGAGCGGGTCGGCGGGCACGACCACCGTCATGTGCGCGATCGCCCGTACCCATGCCAGGTCTTCGATCGAGTGATGTGTGGGACCGAGCTCGCCATATGCCATCCCGCTCGACATGCCGATGAGTTTCACATTCTGCTGCGAATACGCCACGTCGGCTTTGATTTGCTCGAGTGCCCGCCCCGTCAGGAAGGGCGACGCGGCACAGACAAACGGGATCAACCCACCGTTCGCCAACCCCGCACCCACCCCCACCATGTTCTGCTCGGCGATGCCCACATTGATGAGACGGTCGGGGAACTGCTTCTGGAACGCCGATAACTTGCTCGACCCAACCGAATCATTGACTACCGCCACGATGCGCGGGTCGGCCGCCGCCAAGGCACAGATGGTTGCACTGAACGCATCGCGACAATCAAAGAGCTGCGTCATCAGTCGCCTCCCAGCTCGGCCACGGCCGTGGCAAATTCGGCGGCGTTGGGGACTTTGTGATGCCAGGCGACGTGGTCCTGCATCAGCGAAACCCCGTTGCCTTTGTTGGTATGCGCGATCACACACGTCGGGACACCAGGTCGCATCGCCGCCGTAAACGTCGCCAACAGTTGCCCGATGTCGTGCCCGTCGACCTCGACGACGTGCCAACCGAACGCCCGCCACTTGTCGGCCAACGGCTCGAGATGCATCGTCTGTTCGGTGCGATCTCCCTGCTGGAGCCGATTGCGGTCGACGACGACGGTCAGGTTATCGAGTTTGTAGTGTGCCGCGGCCATGGCGGCTTCCCAATTACTCCCCTCTTGGAGCTCGCCGTCACCCGTCACCGCGTAGGTACGCCAGGCGTGCCCCTGGAGCTTGGCGGCGATCGCCGTCCCCACCGCCACCGGTACCCCATGCCCCAGCGGGCCGGTGTTGGTCTCGACGCCGGCGACTTTGTTGCGGTCGGGGTGCCCGTTGAGCAGCGACAAGGGCTGGGCAAACGTGTCGAGCGCTGTCAGGGAGAAGAAACCACGGTGCGCCATCGTCGTGTACAACGCCACCGCTGCGTGGCCTTTACTCAGCACAAACCGGTCGCGCAGCGGGTGCCGGGGCTGCTGCGGGTCGATGCGCAAGACTGCAAAAAACAACGTCGTCAAGATGTCGATCACCGAAAACTCGCCCCCGATGTGCCCCATTTTGGCGTGGTGC
>JBJOJU010000150.1:0-6601 GCA_046046485.1 Chloroflexota bacterium
AGAGTTAGACCGGCATCGTCAACAGTGTGCACGTCTGGGGCACGCAGCCGCTGGTGATTTAATGCTCATCTGCGGGTATGCGGGCATCGGGTTGCTCTATTACGGGCAGAAAAACGAAGCTCCTACCCGAGCCATGCAGTCGGTGAAAACGACGACCGGGGGTTTCCCCCCGATCGTCTCTATGTCGAGCGCACGCGGTGCGCGTTGATTCCGCTCGTGCGGTGTGACTGCGGTGTGTTGACTGTGCCGTGCGCCGAAAACAGCGCACGGCGCGTTTTCGCTCAATGGGCTGCGGACTCGCTCGGGGTCTCGGGGTTGCGCAACGACGCGACCACAGCGATAACCAAGGTGGCCACGATGATGCCCAGCGACCAGGTCACCGGGATGTGCAGTTTTTCGCCCACCAACAGCTTCGAGACATCGGGGGTGAGCATCTTGATACCGACAAAGGTCAAGATGAACGCCAGGGCGGGTTTGAGGTAGCGCAACGAACCCATCGCACCGGCCATCACGAAGTAGAGCGAGCGCAGACCGAGGATAGCGAACACGTTCGAGGTATAGACGATGAACGGGTCGTTGGTCACCGCGAAAATCGCCGGGATCGAGTCGACCGCAAAGATGACGTCGCTGACTTCGACCACCAGCAACACCGCCAACAGCGGCGTCGCCATCAACAGCCCGTCACGGCGCACAAAGAACTTCTGACCCTCATAGCCCTCGGTCACCGGCATGACCCGGCGCAGCAGCTTGACGACGCTGCTCTGGGTCGGGTCACCGCCGTGGCTGTCGACAAAGACCATGCGGATACCGGTGTAAATCAAGAACGCACCGAAGATCCAGATGATCCAGTGGAACTGCGCCAGCAACGCGGCCCCGGCGGCGATCATCGCACCACGCATCAGCAACGCACCCAAGACGCCCCAGAACAACACGCGGTGCTGGTATTGCGACGGCACCATAAACGACCCGAAAATCAACACGAAAACGAAGACATTGTCGACACTCAGCGATTTCTCAATCAAATACCCGGTCAGAAACGCAACGGCGGCTTCTTGGTTGGTGTAGTCACTCTGCGGGAAGAGCTGTTGCCAATAGAAATAGATCCCCACGTTGAAGAGCAACGCCAGCCCGATCCAGACCACGCTCCACCAGGTCGCTTCTTTCACACTCACGCTGTGGGCTTGGCGGTGAAACACTCCCAGGTCCAGCGCCAACATCCCCACCACAAAGACGTTGAACGCTATCCAGATCCATGTCGCATCCATCCCGCTGCTCCTCTTTCAACTGCGCCATGCCGCTCGGTGCGCTCCATTTTTGTTTAACGAATATAAAACGGTTTTTGTTGCATTAATTCGAAAAACTCGTCTGAAGTCCAATCAGACAAGCAAAACCCCACGCCACCCCCATACGGGGGCTGACGTGGGGTTTTGGAAGAATGGTCCCGGCCAGGGGGTTATTGGGCCCAGCGTTTGGCGAGGGCGATCATGACGTCGCTGCCGCGCTGCATATCTTGCACGGTGACCCATTCGAGCGGGCCGTGGGCGTTGTGGCCGCCGGTGAAGATATTGGGGGTCAGCAAGCCACGTTCGGTGAGGCGCGAGCCGTCGGTGCCGCCGCGTACCGGCTCGTCATAGCTCTGGATCCCACAGTCGAGACAGGCAGCGCGCAGTTTTTCCATGATTTCGGGGCGGTCGCGCAGCCAGTAGCCCATGTTGCGGTACGACGACGAAATCGTGCAGGTAATCGAGGCCGTCGGGTAGCTCGCCTGCAACGCTGCGCAGATCAGTTTGAGCGCATCGCCCTTGGCGGCGAGTTTTTCGTTGTCGTGGTCGCGCAGGATGAAGCGTACGGTGGTGCTGGCGGTCGACCCTTCGATACCGGTGGGGTGGATGAACCCGACCCGACCGCTGGTCGATTCGGGAGCGGCGAATTCGCGTGGGAGCATGCTGAGCAATTTGCCGGCGAGGTGAACGGCGTTGACCATGCCATAGGCGTGAGCGGTGCCGGGGTGCGTCGAAACGCCGGTGATTTCGACCACCGCACCGTCGGCCGAGAACGTTTCCCAGCTGACTTCGCCCACCGCACCGCCGTCGAAGGTGTAGGCAGCGACCGCACCCAGCTGGGCGATGTCGAGATGATCGACGCCGTGGCCGATTTCTTCGTCGGGGTTGAAGCAGACCCGGATCGGGCCGTGGGGGATCGACGGGTCGCCCAGCAGGGTTTCGACGGCGTGCATGATAATTGCGATGCCCGCTTTGTCGTCTGCCCCGAGCAGTGTCAACCCCGACGCGGTGATGAGGTCTTTGCCCACCGCCGTGAGGATATCGGCATACATGGGGTTTTTGGGGTCGATGACCTGGCGCGGGTCATCGGGCAACACGATGGTGCGACCATCGTAGTTTGCATGGACGATCGGCTTGACGTTTTCGCCGCTGTAGTCGGGCGCGGTATCGACGTGCGCCAGAAACGCCACCACGGGCTTGTGCTCGAGGCCGGGCGTGGCAGGGATCGTCGCCATCACATAGCCCTGGGGCGTCAGCACGACGTCTCGGGCACCCAGTGCACCGAGCTCTGCCTGCAGCAGCCGCAGCAGATCCCATTGACGTTCGGTGGACGGGTACGTTTTCGAAAACGGATCACTGGTGGTGTGGATTTTCACATAGCGCAGGAAGCGCTCGCGCAACGCAGCAGACATCGCAGACCCCTTTCACATACCCAATGTGGCTATTATACGAGTGAGTGCGACCACTATAATACTCACACACTGCCGCTACGAGGACACGATGCCCACAGCGTCCCGCCGCCCATCTCCCCACCGCTTCCCCACCCGGCTCTTGTTCGCCGGATTGACGGCGCTCTCCATCGCGACGGGGAGCGGGCATTTCTATGCCAGCGACGAAGAAAAAATGTATGCAACCACCCTGCGGCTCTGGAGCGCTATCCAGGCACTCTTTGACCCCAGTATCACCCCCGAAACCCCCATCCTGAGCGTCTATTGCCCCATGCAGTCGGTGGTCGCATTGCTGTTGTTGCCTGTGGGGAAACTTCTGGCGGCGCTCGGCCCCACCGAGATGGAAGCATGGTTGCTCCGCCTGCCGGCGACGTGGGGCAATGCCGTGGTGGTCGCCGCCGTTGCCACCCTGCTGGGCTGGGTAGTCAGCCAACGGCTGCAACGCCCGTTGTTGGGCGTCGCGGTGACCCTGACGTACGGCTTGGCGACGCCGGCGTGGCAATACGCGGGCAGTTTTTTCTCGGAACCCATCGCCTCACTCTGGCTCTTGTGTGCGCTCTTGCCCGTATTGGTGGGCGCAGTGCCCGGTGCGTTGACCCCGCGGCGGTTGCTGCTGAGTGGCCTCGCCTGCCTGCCCGCCTTGCTCGCGAAAATCGCCGTGGCGCCGGCCATCGCAGTCATCGGACTGTGCGTCGTCGTCGCCGGCATGCGCCGCCGCGCCTGGGCCGACCTGGCGTGGTGGTGTGCCGGCGCAGCCGGTGCCGGCGCGGCGTTTCTGGCATACAACCTGTTCGCGCGCGGAAGCTTGTTGAGCTCTGGCTACAACCAGAGCCAGCAGTCGTTTGCGCTCGACTGGGGCACGATCATCACCGGGCTGCACGGGCAGTTTTTGAGCAGTGGAAAAAGTATTTTTCTCTATGCCCCGTTGCTGCTGCTGTGGCCGCTGGGGGTCTGGCTGTGGCGGCGCGAATGGGAACTCGCGCTCGCTCCGTTGGCCGTGGTCGCGGCGTTGACCCTGGTGCACACCAACGTCGTCTTCTGGCACGGCGACGGTGCCTGGGGCCCGCGCTACGTGGTGCTGGCCTTGCCCTTCATGGTGTTGCCCGTGGCGGCCGCATATGATTGGCTGGGCACGCAACGGCGCGGGCTGCGCTGGGCGATCCTGGTACCGCTCGTCGTTGCGACCATCGCCGTGCAGATCCCCGCGCTGGCGATCAACCCCAACGCCTACATCATCGACACCCGCGACGAGCGGGCACGCTACTACGAACCCACGGCCTCGCCCATCGCGGGGCAGTGGCGGATGCTCGTGGCGCAGCTGACGCGCGATGTCAACGCCCGCTTCGCCGACGGGGTGACCCTGCGCGGGTGGAGTTACAGCGAAGGCGACCGCGTGGCGGGCGAACAATTCCCGCGGTTTGCGAGCACCGACGCAGCCGTCGTCGTGCGGGCACCGACCACGAGTGTGGTACGCGCGAACCTGCACACCTGTATCGCCGACACCGCGCAACCGGTGACGGTGCGGCTGGACCGCAGCGCGCTCACGACGCTGACCCTCTGCCCGCCGCGCACACTCCAGCTGCTGCTGCCGGCCGGGACCCACACCCTGACGCTGCAGAGCGCGGGTGTCGCCGTCGCCGGGTTGCCCCAGCACGAGTGGTACCCACTGCTCGGTCCAGTCGCCCTGTCGCTCCAGGTGCGCAGTGCGGGGGCGGTGCTCCCCATCTGGGCGAACACCACCCCGCCGTCGCGGATGCCCGCCCTGCCCAACGCCATGCGCGTCTGGGCGAGTGACTCGCGCACGGCGTTCTACGACGTCTGGTGGTCGTACCTGACCGTGCCGGCATCGGGGCCGATCTGGCCGGTGTTGCTCGCGGTGTGGGCGGTCGTCGTCGCCTTGGTCGCCGTCGCAGTATGGCCCGACCGCCGTGAGGCGACCCAATGACCGATGCACGTACATACGCGACGACGACCGGGAGCACCCACCCCTGTGGGGCGGCATTGGCCGACATCTTGGCGGCGGCGACACGGGCCGCCGACCCTGCCACCCAGGTCACACGGGTGCTGCGCCGGGCCGGTGCCCACGTCTGGATCGACGGGGTGGTGTCGACCCCGCGACGCGTTGTGCTGCTCGCGGTGGGCAAAGCCGCACCCGCCATGGCTGCCGCTGCCGCACATGCGCTCGGTGATCTGGTGGGGGCCGGGCTGGTCGTCTACAAAGACCCCGACCCACGCGTTCCACCAGTAGACGGGTTGGTCTACCACCAAGCTGGCCACCCCGTGCCCGACGCCCGCAGCTGCACTGCCGGCGCCGCAGCACTGGCATTGGTGGCTGCCGCCAAACCCGACGAATTGGTGCTGGTGTTGTTGTCGGGGGGTGGGTCAGCGCTGTTGGTCGATCTGGCGCCGGACATCAGCCTGGCGATGCTGCAGCAGTTGACGACGTTGTTGTTGGCGTCGGGGGCCGATATCACGGCCATCAACACCGTCCGCCGGAGAATCGACCGCGTCAAAGGAGGTGGGCTGGCACACGCCGCACGCCACACCCAGCTGCGCACGCTGATTTTGTCGGATGTCATCGGCAATGACGTGGCCGCCATCGCGTCGGGACCGACGGTGGCAAACCCAGACCACCCCGATGCGGCGCTGGGCGTGCTCGCCCGCACTGGGATCATCGACCGCGTCGATCCGGCAATCGTGGCAGCGTGTCGCCAGCCGTTGCCGGTGGGCACCGTGAGCACGCCGCCGTTGATCATCGCCGACATCGGACAGGCACTGACCGCCGCTGCCACCGCCGCCCGCCGTGCCGGGTATGAGCCGACCATCGTAGCCCGTGACCTGCACGGCGACGCGGCGAGCGCCGGCCGGCATATCGCGGAGCAACTCGCGGCGGTGCCGCCGTCGCCCTACCCGCGGTGTCTGCTGGGCGGCGGCGAGACGACGGTGACCTTGCCGGCTGATCATGGCCGCGGCGGCCGCAACCAGACACTGGCATTGGCGATTGCCGCCGCCTTCCCCATCAACGAGCCATGGCTGGTGGCGGCGTACGCGACCGACGGCGGCGATGGCCCGACCGACGCGGCCGGTGCGGTGGTCGATGCGACGACGGTCGACCGTGCGGCCGCGCTCGGCTATCGCGCAGCGGCGCACCTGGAGCGGTGCGACGCGTACCCGTTCTTCGCAGCGCTGGGCGATTTGCTGCGCCCTGGTCCGACGGGCACCAATGTCAACGACCTGGTGATTGCCCTCTGTCCGTCGTCGTCGCGCCTCCGGTGAAGGGGAAGGAGAAGGAGAAGGATCGATCAACGATGAACAATAAACGATGAAAAGCCCGCCCCATTGTTCATTGTTCATTGTTCATTGTTCTTGCGTGTTGTGGCTTGAATCCGGTACAGCAGTTTGACCACCGCTTCGACTTCCCCTTGCAGGGCATTGCCTGTGGGAACTGCGATTACCTGTTCGTCGGTCAAGAGCCGCAACCAATACTGTGTCTCGCGAGCTTCCTTATACGCGATACTGATCTTATGAGTGAAATCTGCGCGAGATTGTGACCCGATTGCTTCTTCGATGTTCGATGCAATGCTCGTTCCCGAACGTAATAATTGCGTAAAGAGCGGTCTGAATTCCCTGTCTGCAGCACGTTGCTTGTATAACTGCAAAATGTGCCGTGCAAAATCGTAGCTCAAGTCTCGTACGATGTTTTGTCTGTGCATACTGCCTCCTATAGGTCTTGCACATTCAACATACGTAGCCGCAATTACCACGGCATTACCATGAACAGGTGGCAAGGAACAGTTCATTGTTCATTGTTCATTGTTCATTGTTCATTGTTCATTGTTCATTGTTCATTGTTCATTGTTCATTGTTCAT
>JBJOJU010000176.1:0-2857 GCA_046046485.1 Chloroflexota bacterium
CACGCCTCAGGTGCATTCCCCGACGTCGCGCCGCGCATCGTCGTCGAGGCCGAAGGCGCTCCGGCATGGGGCGACTGCGGCGTCGTGGTCCCGTGGACGCTCTGGCGCATGTACGGCGACACCGCCTTCATCAGCGAAAACTGGGAGGCGATGGAACGCTGGATGGCGTTCCTGCGCGAGACCAACCCCAACCTGCGGCGGCTCAACCGCCGCGGCAACGACTATGGCGACTGGGTCGCGATGGACTCGGCCACCGCCCGTGACCTCATCGGTACCGCATACTGGGCCCACGACGCCACGCTGATGGCGCAGATGGCCGCAGCGGTCGGGAATACTGCTGCTGTCGCCACCTACACCCAACTCGCGGCCGATGTACGGGCGGCGTTCAACACCGCCCATGTCGCCGAATCCGGCGCCATCGTGGGCGACATCACCAACATCCACCCTCACCTCGTCCACCTCAACATGCCGTTGACCGCCGAGACGCAGACCAACTACACATTGGCACTCAATCTCGACCTGTTACCCGAGACGTTGATACCCCTGGCGACCGACCGCCTCAAGCGCGAAATCGCCCGCCGTGGGATGCACTTGTCCACCGGCTTCGTGGGGACGATGCACCTCCTGCCGGCTCTGACCAAGGGCGGCGCCAACGACTACGCCTATCGTCTGTTGCTCCAAGAAGCATTCCCGTCGTGGCTCTATCCGGTCACCCAAGGCGCGACGACGATGTGGGAGCGCTGGGATTCGTACCACCACGAGTTTGGGCTCCAGACGCCCACCATGAATTCGTTCAATCACTTCGCCTACGGCTGCGTGGGCGACTGGATGATGCGGGTGATGGTGGGCATTTGTGACCACCCCGACAAACCCGGGTTCCAGACGGCGCTGATCGCCCCACAACCGGGCGGCGACATCCGCACCGTCTCGGGGCACTACGATTCGCAGTTCGGTCGCTACAAGAGCTCCTGGAGCCACAAGGGCAGCCACTTCACCCTGACCGTGACCGTGCCCCCCGGGTGCGAAGCCGACGTGACGGTCCCCACCAGTGAGCCCAAGTCGGTACGGCACGCAGGCAAGAAACAGGGCAGCACGACCATCCGCGTCGGCGCTGGTACCCACGAGTTCACCAGCGTGTTAGCCTAAAAATCAACGGAGTCATGCCAAAGCCCCACGCCAGCCCCTTTGCGGGGGCTGACGTGGGGCTTACATCTACGTATGCAAGACCGGAGACTCAGGCAGGCAGCAACGTCTTGATGACCGTCGTGAACATGTTGCAGGTCGCCACGATCGACGGCAAGTTGACCCACTCGTTGCACTGGTGGAAGTTGTCGCCCCACGGACCATACAGTAGCGTGGGAATGTGCGCCAGCTCAGCGGTCAAGTTGGCGTCCGAGACGCCGGTCGAGTACTTGAGCTCCGGCGGGTTCCCCCACTCATCCATATACGCGTGTTTCATCGCCTGGACCAGTGGGTGCTGCGGGTCGATCTCGAACGGGGGGTAATAGGGCGGTGGGGTCGTCAACTTGATAGTGGCAGGTGACTGCATCTCGTCGACCACCGACTGCATCTGCTGCATGATGACCTCGAACGTCTCGCCTGGCACCGTCTGCCGCGAGACGAGGATCTCTGCCGTCTCGGGGATAGTCACCACATACTGCGCGCTGCCGCTCAAGAACGACAGAATCGACTGCGAAGCCGGGATGCGCGGATGCGTACCCAGCGGCAACTGGTCGACCTTGGTGACGAATTTGGCACCCTCGCTGGCGGCGTTGATGCCCTGCCACGGCATGAACCCGTGCGCAGCTTTGCCGATGACTTCGGCACGCACTAAAATCTTGCCTGTCGCGCCGATCCCGATGTTGGGGTGCATTGCCTCCGAGACCACGCAGTAGTCGGCTTTGATGCCGTGTTCGATCATTGCATTTGCACCGATCGAGTATGCTTCTTCATCGACCACCGACGAAAAGATCAATGTGCCCCGCCAGGCGTCGAGATTGCGGGCGAAGGCACGGGTGACCAGCATGTTGGCTGCGACACCCGACTTCATGTCGCAGGCGCCGAGGCCATACAACCGATCACCATCGAGGCGGCCTTCCCACGGGTCACAATCCCACCCGTGAGCAGCCAACACGGTGTCGACATGTCCGTTGAGCAACATGGTTGGCCCATCGCCGTTGCGGATGGTCACAATCACATTGGGGGCGGCAGACGTCTGCCAGATTTCTGGCGTCATCCCTTGACCAGTGAACCAATCTGCCACGAATTGTTGGCAGGCGTGTTCGGCTCCGGGGTAGGACTTGATGGCCACCAATTGACGCGTCAGCGTCGTCGCTTCGGCGAGATCATACGAGAAGGGCATTACTTTTCCTTGTGTCGGCGAAGAAAGTCGGTCACCAACGCGGCATAGGCGTCGGGTGCATCGCGGCGAATACAGTGGCCGGTGTCGCGGATGAGCGCCACTTCGACCAGTGGCGACAGCCCACGGGCTGCAGCGGCGGCGGCAGCGCTCACCAGTGCCCCTTTGGTCGTGTCGCCACACACGATCAGCGTCGGCACACCGACGTGTGCCATCTGCGTCTGCCAGGGGACCATGCGTGCCGGGTCGTCGGCGGGGCGATTGGGATCAAATTGCTCTTTCGATTCGACCCACGGCAAGATCTCTTCGGCGCGCCAGGTGGGGTTATCTTGGATGGCCCGCACCACCAGATCATGGTGGCTCATCGCTTTAATTCCCATAATCCACGAATGCATCGCCGGTATCACTGACTCGGCGTCGTCGTCGGTTTTGGTCTTGACCACCGGTGGCTGCGGCGCATCGAGGAACAACGGCGGGTCTTCGAGCACGACGCCGCGC
>JBJOJU010000192.1:0-3156 GCA_046046485.1 Chloroflexota bacterium
ATGCCGTGGTCGGCCAAGGTCTGCAGATGTGCAGGCACATCCCGACGGGCGAGGATGGCACCGTGGATGGCAGGATGCAGCGTCTTGACGCGGCCGTCGAGGATCTCGGGGAAGCCGGTGATATCACTGACCCCGTGCACCGGGATGGCAGCAGCCGCGATGGCCGCTTTGGTATTGCCCGTCGAATAGAGCTCGTAGCCCAGATCGTGGAGGCCGCGGGCGAGTTCGACGATCCCGCGTTTGTCCGAGACGCTCAGGAGTGCGCGCATCAGGATTCCTTTCCTTCGCGGCGTTTACGCCGGGTCGGGGTGGCCGATTGGGCTTTGGGTGGGCGGCCGGTGCGGATCATCCGCAACGCGGTGACGAGCGCCTCGAGCGATTTGTCGGCCCAACCGTAGATGGTGGGGCGACTTTTATTGAGGCCAGTGGCTATTTGCGTGACATTGGTGCGATATTCGGGGTCAAACGTCGCGAGATGCACCCGAGCGGTGGCGACGATTTGCATGATCTCTTCCGGAGTGAGGTTCAGGTCCTCGATGAGTTTCTTGGCGCGACGGTTCTGTTCCAGATTCTGCATTGAGAACTCCAGTGTTTCAGCGCAAGGGGTGATATGCATCTCGTAATATTGTACAATACCGACGGGAAGCGGCGCAAATGAATTGTAAATGATTATCAGGCTCGCGTTTCGCCATACATCGAGGTTTCGGCATGCAAGAAAACGACGCAGGGCGTCTCCGACACTACGAGACATTCCTCAGGATTAGTCGGGCGATGACCGCCCAACTCGATATTGCGACGTTGCTTGCCTACGTCATCGACGCTGCGGTCGAACTCACCGCGGGCAGCGCGGGTGTCATCGCCCTGCGCGACGAAAGCGGGACGCTGCGGCTCCACGCCGCTGCCCACATCGCAGCGGGGCACTGGCACGCCCTCGAACCGGTCGTGGCGCACTACGACATACCCGGATACAGCGCGACCGAAAACGACTTACACGAACTCGAGCTCATCGTCGGGATGCCGGTGCGCCATGTCACAGCCCTCGCATTGCAGTACCTGCAGACCAATATCGGGTATATCTTTGCGTATCGTTCGGCGGTGAATGTGGCGTTCAGTGCCGACGACCAGACCATCCTCGGGGCCTTCGCCGACCAGGCTGCCATCGCGGTGACCAATGCCCGGTTGGTGCAGTCGCTGGTGCGCGAAAAACAACACTTGTCTGCGATTGTGGAGCAGAGCATCGACGGCGTGATGATCCTCGACGCACGCTGGCGCATCAGTGCGTTCAACCGCGCCATGGAGCACCTGACCGGTCGCGAGCGCACCGTGGCTTATGGCCGCCCGTGCGCCGAGATACTGGGGATTGAAACAGCCAGTGGCGATAATCTGTGTCGCCTCGATTGCCCGCTGCAACGCCCAAATGTGGGGAACACAGCGCACGCCGAGGGGTGGATCACCGCCACGGACGGACGTCGGCGCTATATCCAGAGTACCTACACGATCCAGCGGGACAGCGGCGACCACTTCCTCGGCGCGTTTGTGAATGTGCGCGATGTCACCCAGCAGCGCATCGAATCCGAGACGCAGAATACGTTTATTTCGGTGATGTCACACGAGCTGAAAACCCCGGTGAGTATCATCCGCGGATACGCCGAGATGCTGGCACGGCGCGACGTCACCTGGACGCCGGAGCAGCTCCAGCAGAGTCTGCACATCATCATCGAGGAAGCCGACCGGCTGACGAGCGAGATCAACTCGTTGCTCGACGTGTCGCGGGTACAACTGCACACGATGCCGCTCGAGCGGAGCACCTGGTCGCTGGGCGAATTCGTCGAGCAGACGTGTGCACGGTTTGCGCCGCAGGCGGCACAGCGCAATATCGAGTTCGAAATCCGCATCCCCGCCGATCTGCCGGCGGTCTACGCCGATCGTGATCGGACACGCTTGGTGCTCGAAAATCTCTTGACAAACGCGATCAAGTACAGCCCCGAGGGAGGCCCCGTGCGGGTGAGCGCACGCAACGATTCGGGCATGGCCATCGTCTCAGTGGCAGACCACGGGATCGGCATCCCGGCGGACGAATTGGGGCGAGTGTTTGACCGGTTTTATCGGGTCGACAACCGGCTCCGGCGTGAGCAGCAGGGCTTCGGGATTGGGTTGTTTTTGGCGAAAGCGATTGTCGAAGCCCAAAAAGGTCAAATCTGGGTTGAGAGTCGACCAAACCAAGGATCACGCTTCTATTTCACCCTCCCGCTGGCGAAAGCGCAACTCACGGGCACCGCACCCGCCGACCAAGAACTGGTGATCGACCTGGCAAAGGATACCCAACATGACCGAACTCCGTGACAAGTTGTTTTTGGTGGTCGACGACGAACAACGCATCACCACCATGCTGCGGATGAACCTCGAAGCCGAAGGGATCCGCGTGTTGACGGCCGGGACGGGTCGCGAAGCACTCGACGTGATCCGCGAGGAGATGCCGGATTTGGTGATTTTAGATGTGATGATGCCCAATATGGACGGTTACGAGACCCTGCGCCGCCTGCGCACTGCCTCGACGGTGCCGGTGATTATGTTGACGGCGATGAACAACGAGGCGGACCGAATCCGCGGGCTGGAGCTCGGAGCCGATGATTATGTCGCCAAACCGTTCAGCTACCAAGAGCTGCTGAGTCGCGCCCGCGCCGTGCTACGGCGGCATTATTTGCCGGCACCGGCGACGATGGGGCACATCGTGGTCGACGACCGGTTGACCCTCGATTTCCAGCGGCGTGAGGTGTTGATCAACGGGGAACGCATCAACCTGCGCCCGACCGAGTACCGGCTGTTGTATCACCTGGTGCAACGGGCGGGTTTTGTGGTGAACCACAACGAGCTCCTTGCCCGTGTCTGGGGGCCGGAATACCACGACGAGACGCACTATCTGCGCCTGTATGTGACCTATCTGCGCCAGAAACTCGAGCGTGACCCAGCCAACCCGGTGTATATTTTGACCGAACGCGGTGTCGGCTACCGCTTCGTTGCACTACCGAACCAAGGAAGCGATTCATGACGACCAACCATGCCCACACCCCGGTGCGCGACGTCGACGACATCGATTTCGCAGCAGCGGTCATCGAAGCATCCTACGACCACCCGGTGGTGGTCGATTTCTGGGCG
>JBJOJU010000202.1:0-2765 GCA_046046485.1 Chloroflexota bacterium
GATTTGCTCAGCGACTGAGATTCACTCGGAGACTGAGATTCACTCGACGACTGTGATTCACTCGACGACTGAGATTCACTCGACGACTGTGAATCGCTCAGCGACTGCGAACCACTCAGCGACTGCGAACCACTCGATGACTGGGATTTGCTTGTCGACGGGGACAGGGACTGCGACTGCGACTGCGACGGCTCGCATACATGTGTGTCGACCGGGACGTACACCGCGCCGTTGATCGTGATGCCCGTGCCGGTCTCGTCCACGCCCGGCGGCGCTTGGAAGGTGAAACAAAACGTGCACGCCGTCAGGTTACACGGGCCGACGCTGATGTCGGTCAGCGCCGACACGTTCCAGGTCACCGAGATTGCCCCCGCATCGACGGTGGGAGGCACGAGCGGGGGCAGGATGGTGCGGAGCTCGAGGCCAGTGACAACCGCGCCGCCGCCGACCAGGATGTTGAGCTCCTTGAACGCGCCAGTCAGGTTGGTGCCCAGCGTGTCGATGGGCACGAATGCAAAGATCTCAAATCCATTGGCCCGCGCGATCTCCGCCGCGCGGCTCTGTGTGGGGAAGTCCTCGCACGAACCCGCCGCGAATTGCGTCACATTGGCGATGCTCAGCGTGCCCGGCCAGAGGATACCGGGCCCGCCGCAGTAGCAGTCGACGGACGGATTGCTGGCGCGGGTCGCGGGCGGGCCGAGCGAGACGATGGTGCAGACGTCCCGGCAGACGTTGCCGGACACTGTGCAGGCGCCATCCAGCACGCCGTTGTAGTTGTTCTGGCGCGGAAACGGCACGGTCATCGCATCCTCTGTCTCGAGCAGGTTGCTCCCGGGGTAGATCCGCGCGCCGACGTCGCCCTGCTGGCCAAACATGATGTCGGTGGCGATTAGAACGATCCGCCGGGACCCCGGTCTGAAGCCCGTATTGTTTGAGTCGAGCACGACCTGGACAAAGGCCTCGAGGGACGATGTGATCGGCGACACGCTCTTCACCTTTGACCAGACCGAGTCGACGAACGGATCATCGACCGCCGATATGTTTGCGGTGATGTTCACCGCGTGCCGGAAGACGAAATCGTTCGCCACGCCGATGTTGAAGAGCCGCTTGGTGGTGAAGAAGCCGAGTCCGAACCGCACATTCGGATTGGCCTGTTGTGTGGCGTTCATCACCTTGAGGATCCGCCGCGAATTCGGGCGCCAGTAGTGGTACGAGAAGGCCCGGGCCGAGTATCCGGCATCCCAGAGCAAATAGATGTCGACGGGGGCGATTGGAAACGGCCCGGGGACGGTGACGCATGCGACGACGGGGTCGGCCTGCCGGAGCAGCAGCGTTAGGTTCTGCGGCGTCGCCGTGTAGATATAGGTGGACGGCGGACACTGGGCAATCGTGCCCGCCAGCAGCCCCGCACACCAGAGTATCCACCAAAACATATAGTGTGCACATGTCCAATCCGCGCGTGCCTCGTCTCTTGCCGTTTAATATCGTCGTTTCTCTCATTGCGTCGACTATACCAGAGAAAAAACGCAATGGCAGTGTGCAAAACACCTGCGACCGTGCGGTTTCCTGAATGTGACGCGCAGCTCGTTGCCGCTCTCCGTGTCTTCGACACCCGCTCGTTCTTTCCAGTCGAACAAATGATATCCCCCGCCGGACGGATGCAGGCCGACTTTGCAGCGGCAACCCAGTCTGCATGGACGGCGCCACATACGAGCGTCGAGGTGGGGCTGATGCGCGCCGATATCGCCCGATTGTACGCCACATACGACCTGACGCATCTGCTGGACAGTGTACGGATCAAGACAGACCAGCTGAGCCCGCAAACGCGGTGGGAATCGTATGCGCTTGCACTTGCCCATCTGTCGGTATTCGCGACCACGGCGCCGGCGGAAAGCGTGAAAAGGGATGCGGTGTTTGTGTGCGCCCGACACCTGCGTAGCGACTTCACGCGGATCGCGAAGAAGCTCGTTGCGCTGGGAACGTGGCAGAGTGCGGTGTCACCGGGACTGGTCGGTCTGCTCCAAACCTACCTGTCCATCCTCAAAAACGAGTACAATAACGTCCTGCCGCCTATATGGTGAGACCGGAGAGCATGCAGTGAATAAATATAAAGATGAAACGTGAAAAGGGTCGAGAAGACGATCCCGAGGCAGGGTATGCGGTGCACACCCTGCGTTTTATCATTGACAAGGCCGCGTGGGTCTTCCTATTGCTCGTCTTGGCCGCATTTGTCCTCGATGCATATCCCGAAGTGAAGCGGGCCGAAGCCGTCGTCGAGGAGATGGTCGACCGCGCGCGCGGCACCCACGACTCATCCACCTGCATGTTCTACGCCAAACGCCTCTCGGAGCCAGAGGCTGCCCGGTGGAGGCTCTCTGCCGCGGCGGAGGGCAGGGCAAAGTGCATTGAGGCCGATGCCGTCATGCGCCAGTCTCCGATGATGATGAAGGCCCGCGAATTCGTCTACCGGTACATCCCGTGGTCGTCCGGAAACCTCACCGGCGCGATACAGAACATCAGCTGGTACTTTATCTACGCCGCCCCGATCGCCGGCTGGCTCGTCCGCTTCCTCGTCACGCGCGGCGGCGGCGGCGGCTATCCAGAATTCCTGGGTGTATAAAAAATACAATGCTTTCGTTTTTTTACTCTGCTCTGGTTTCCCTGACCACCGGATCCATCGTGATGGCGACGCCCACCGCCTGTCCGCCGAGCAGCAGTGTGACGCTTTCGGCTCCGGCGACGATGTAGTCCGATCGAGTTTTGAG
>JBJOJU010000266.1:0-7779 GCA_046046485.1 Chloroflexota bacterium
AGAAAGGGAAAACCCGCAGCCCCGAGCAGCAGACACGCGTCGTGTGTCGTCGCCGCGATGCCCCCGAAGCGCCCACGATTGGCCATACTGCGGATAAACACCCCGTCGTCTCCGGCCAGATCATACATGCGAATCCGGTCGCCCAACAGCGACCCACCCGACAGCGGCGACGACGGGTCGATCGCCAGGATCCCCACCGCTACCCCGCGACGCCGCAGCTCAGCCGCCAACGCCGTGGTCAGGGTCGATTTTCCAGCGCCCGGGGCACCGGTGATGCCCACGACGTGTGCACGTGGGGCGGTGCGCAATGCCGCGCGCAGCGCGAGCGCGGCTGGCCCGCCGCGCTCGACAAGAGTCAACCCGCGCGCCAGTGCTCGGCGGTCGCCGGCACAGATCTGGGCGGCCCAGGTCGTCGCGTCGCTCACGCGCGTGCGGCCCGGGCAGCGGCGACCGCCGCGCGGATGTAGGTCACGATGGTCTCGGTGGTCGTCCCCGGCCCAAAGATTGCATCGACGCCGTGGTCGCGTTGCAGAATCGTCGCGTCTTCTTGGGGGATGATCCCGCCGGCGACGACCACACAATGGCCCAGACCGGCGGCGTCGAGCGCGCTGGTGACTTTGGGCAGCAGGGTCATATGTGCACCCGACAGAATCGACAAGCCGACCACGTCGACGTCTTCTTGGAGCGCGGCTTCGACGATCATGTGCGGCGTCAACCCCAAGCCGGTGTAGATGACGTCCATACCGGCGTCACGGAGTGCGCGTGCAATGACTTTGGCTCCACGATCGTGCCCGTCGAGCCCCGGTTTCGCCACGAGAACGCGGATCGGTGCGGTGCTGTCACTCATTTGCGCTTCCCCCGGTCGGCGCGGCCGAACAACGACGGCTTCTGGACCAGGTCCATCCCCGTGTCTTCGAATTCGGCTTCACCTGGGCGCATCCCCGGTTTCTGTTCGAGCCAGGTGGCCCTGGCGGCGTGTGCCTGGGCGAAATAGGTGGTGATTACCCCCTCGTCGCCGCGCACGACGGCGTCTTTGAGGGTCGTCAACTCGTCGATCGACTCGGTCAACCAGCGTTCGAGAGCGACCCGGTTGGTCATCACGATGTCGCGGTGCATCGTCACGTCGCCCGACGCCAGCCGGGTCGTGTCGCGGAAGCCAGTCGCAGCCAATGCACTCATTTCGCGCCACGACGGTGCGCGGGAGGTCATATTGACCAGCGCGGCGGCCAAGACGAACGGCATGTGTGAAATCCCCGCCACGTAGGCGTCGTGCTCGACCGGTTCGATGAAGTACGTCTTGGCACCGGCGCGTTCGGCGACGGCCTCGCAGATGGCGATGGCTTCGGGGGGCGTGGTCAAACCCGGGCAGAGGCAGTAGACCGCCCCGCGGAAGAGCTCGGGCGTCGCGGCTTTGGGGCCGGATGCATCTTTGCCGGCCATCGGGTGGCCGCCCACGAACGGGTTGGCAGCGGGCAACAGCTCCGCTGCCCATGCGCTGACCTGTGCCTTGGTGCTGCAGACGTCGGTGACGACCGAGCCGGGTTCGAGCAACGGCGCGATGCTGCGCATCACTGCGGGGATCGCCTGCACGGGCACCGCCAAAATCACGAGGTGGGTGCCTTTGAGGGCTGTGGCCAACGAATCTGCCACCGTGTCGATGGCGAGGCGGGCACGAGCTTCCTTGGTGTTGGCGGTGTCGGTGTCGTAGCCGATGACGTGCACCGCGCCGAGTCCGTCGGATTTCGGGTCGGCACCACGCAGCGCCATCCCCAGCGACGTCCCGATCAAGCCCATTCCGATGATTGCAATGCGGATCATCGACACGCTCCTCTGTGTGTTAGGCGGGCCGTTCGACCGGCTCCGTGTAGGTCAAGACGATATATTCGAAAAACACCACCATGATGCACCACAGCCCGGCCAGCAGGGGGGTAAACGCCCGCAGACCGATCAACACCACCACCCCGCTCACGGTCACCCCGAGCAGAAACGCCTGGCGTTGGGCCCGCCGGACATCGAAGCGGCGCTGTCGGTTCGCATAGACGCGTGTACCGATGGCATAGGTGATCGGCATGGCAAACCCTGCGACCAACCAGAGACAGCCGATGGCCAACAGCGCGTAGACGGGCATTTCGGGCAGCGCCAGCATCGTCCGCGTCGGCGCCGCAGTGAACACGACGAGGTGCGAGACGATCACGGCGCCGCAGACGCCGCGGACCGTCAACCCACGGGCATGCAGCGTGAGTGCCACCGGGGCACAGGTCGTCACTGCCACCAGCGCAGCGGCAGCCGCGAGGAGCCAATGATGGTCCAGCACCTGGGGATCCCACGGGAACACCACGATGAGACTGACCAGCCCCAACCAAGCGAACCCGGTCGCTGCCAGCCAGAGCAACAACGACCGCGTCGCGACCACGGGGCCGTCGCGCAGGCTGCGCTGCGGCGTTATGGTGCGGCGGGTAGTGGTGACACGTCGTGGTTGCATAACGAAACTCCCTTTTCACAATTATACCGTCTTCCCGGATGGGTATGCAGTGCACTGCACGGGTTGCGTGCGAACTGCGTACAATAATGATGTCCCGTTAATGATGTCCCGTTTTCGTACCGACGAGGAGGTCGTATGCAGCCGTTACGCATGGGTGTCGTGGGTGCGGGCAGTGTCGCGCAGCGCGGGATTTTGCCCCACCTGAACATGGACGACGTCAAGAGCCGGGTCGTGTTGCACGCCGTCTGCGACCCCGCACCGGGCCGGGCCGACGCCGCCGCCGAAAAATTCTCGATTCCCCACGCCTTCACCGACTATACGGCGTTTTTGGCGGCAAGCGACGTCGACATCATCTCGCTGGCGACTCCGATCGGGATGCACTATGCTCAGGGGAAAGCTGCCATTCTGGCCGGCAAGCACGTCCATTTCAACAAATCGATGACGACCACGCTCGCCGAAGCCCAAGAGCTCATCGCGCTGGCGAAACACCATAACGTGCGCATCGTCGCGTCGCCGGGCGAAATGAACCGACCGCACAACCAAGCCATCAAGAAACTCATCGCCGACGGCGCCATCGGCGAGCTGTGTTGGGCGGTGTGTGGCGCGTCGTTTGGCCGCTACCACGAAAACGAAGAGTTCCGCAACGGCAATGACCCGCTGACCAATGTCGACCCGTCGTGGTACTACCGCAAACCAGGCGGCGGCCCCCTCTACGACATGACTGTCTATGCCCTGCACGGGTTGACCGGCATTTTAGGACCAGCAAAGCGGGTGACAGCCATGTCGGGAGTGCGCATTCCCCAGCGCGAGTTCCGCGGCGTGATGGTCGACTGCGACGCCGACGACAACACGCTCATCTTGATCGACTTCGGCAACAACGTCTATGCCATGGCCTACGGCACCCCGGCAGGCAGTGTCAGCGAAGGCTTCACCGGCAGTTATTTCGGTACCAAAGGCAGCATCGTCGGGCTCAAACTCAACGGCGAGCCATTGACCTACCCGGGCAGCGACATCGCCGACAGCCATCCCCACGGGCGCTGGGCCGGCAACCAGTGGATCTTGCCCAACGTCACGGCTGCCCACCGGAATGTCGACGAGCACCACGTCTATGCCGACATCATGCAGCTGGTCGACGCCATCCACACCGGTAGCCCGGTGGTGGCCTCGGCGGAACACGCGGCACACGTCATCGAAATCATCGAGGCCGGCCTGCGCGCCAGCGAAACGGGTCAGACCCAATTGCTGACATCGACGTTTTAGGCACCACCATGCAGAAAACCCCCACCGGTGCGGTCGGCCGCCGACCGGTGGGCGCACCTCGGCCAACCACCGCGTGGGGGAAACCCGTTTTCGCGCCACGCGGAGCGCACGAGGGTCGCCGACTGGCCCGCAGCTGTCCTGCTGCGGGTTTTTCGTTGCTACTGATGCGGGTGTGAATAAAAACAGTTTTTTCTGATAAAAATAATAATTTACGTGATGAGAGACACAAATAGAAGCTGAGATTTTCCCCAAAAAGCCTGTCACTGGGCGGCTCTTGTGATAAAATAAACGAAGACGTATGGATGGATAGCAGACGTGTTGCACTTTCTTTTATGAGAGTGCATTGTCGTGTGCATCTACGACATATGCGCATGCGTATGAGTAGGCGATGAGCCGTACATACGGTCACAGAGACAGCTGTGAACATGCGGACGAGCGCACGCGGTGTCTCAGCACTGTAGAAAGGTACCAGATGGCACAGGTATTTAATCGACGAACGAACTCCATCGTCCGGTTAGGTATCTTCGTAGGGGTCCCGGTGATCCTCGCGTTGTTGACCGCAACGTGGTGGTATTACACGCGTTCCGACTGGGTTCGGGATGTGGGTGTGGCTCATGCGAAGGTCCAGCCGGCAGGCAACATCCCCGGTGCCGGCGGCTACAGTCACCAGCTCCACGTGGGTGGTCTCAAACTCGACTGCCGCTACTGTCACACCGGCGTCGAGATTTCGAATACGGCCGTGATTCCGCCGACCGAGACCTGCATGGGTTGTCACTCACAGATTCTCCCGCAGAGCCCGAAACTGGCCTACATCCGTGACAGCTATGCCGAAGACAAGCCGGTCGAGTGGAACCGCGTGCACGACCTGCCGCAGTTCGTCTACTTCAACCACAGCATCCACGTCGCCAAGGGCGTCGGGTGTTCGACCTGTCACGGCGACATCGCCAAGATGGCAGTCGTCTACAAGACGCAGGCCCTCTACATGAGCTGGTGTCTCGAGTGCCACCGCGCACCCGAGAAGTTCTTGCGGCCGCAGTCCGAGATCTTCAACACGGCCTGGACGCCGCCGGCGGATCAGATCGCCAAGGGTCTGGAGCTGAAGAAGGAACTGAACATCCGCCCCGCAACGCAGATGACGAACTGTTCGATCTGTCACCGATAGAGCGAGACGAAGCAGACAATGAGCAAAGAAACTCTCGACAACCAGACGACAGGCGGGCGGAGCTACTGGCGTAGCCTCGAAGATCTGACCCAGTCGTCCGAGTTCCAGGCCCGGCTCCAGCGCGAATTCCCGCGTGAGGCAGCCGAGCTGCGTGACCCGGTGTCGCGCCGCTCCTTCCTCAAGTTGATGGGGGCTTCGATGGCCCTGTCGACGCTGGCAGGGTGCCAATTCGCGATCAAGCAGCCCCAAGAAGTCATCGTCCCGTACGTCCGGCAGCCGGAAGCGGTCATCCCCGGGCGTTCGTTGTATTTCGCCACCTCGATGAACATCCAGGGGTACGGCGTCGGTCTCTTGGCTGAATCCCACGAAGGTCGCCCGACCAAGGTCGAAGGCAACCCGGACCACAGCGCCAGCATGGGTGCCAGCGACGCCTGGATCCAGGCATCGGTGTTGACCATGTACGACCCGGATCGCTCGCAGCAGGTGCGCAAGGGCGGCCAGCCGGCCACCTGGGCCGATGCCGCAGCCGCCTTGGCCGCAGCAGCAGGCAGCGCCGGTGCCGGTATCCGTGTCATCAGCGAACCAAATGCATCTCCGACCCTCGGTGCCACCGTGGTCGCCCTGGCGACCAAGTACCCGGGGACGCAGTGGATCCAGTACGACGCACTGAGCAACGACAACGCCGCCACCGGCGCTGCACAGGCATTCGGTGCGCCCACCGATCTCGTCTACAGCTTCGACGCCGCCGAAGTGGTGGTCGCCCTCGACAGCGACTTCACCCACGACGGGCCGGCTGCGATCCGCTATGCCCGCGACTTCGCCTCGAAGCGCCGGATCACCAGTGCCAAGCCGTCGATGAGCCGGCTCTATGCCGCTGAACCGACGCCCAGTCACACCGGCACGATGGCCGACCACCGCTTGGCCGCCAAAGCCGGTGACATCGCCGCCCTGACCGATGCCATTGCCGCAGGCGTGGGTGTCGCAGGGGTCAGCGCACCGCAGCTCGACGCCAAGGCCACCGCCTGGGTCAAAGCCGCCGTCGCCGACCTCAAAGCCAACGCCGGCAAGTCGATCGTCATCACCGGCGAAACCCAGTCGGCTGCCCAGCACGCCCTGGTCGTCGCAATCAACAATGCCCTGGGCAAAATCGGCAAGACCGTCAAGACAATCGCCGCGGTCAACCCGGTCAGCACCGGCGTCGCCGCGCTGAAAGACTTGGTCGCCGAGATGAACGCCGGTGCAGTCAAGCTGTTGGTCATCAGCGATGCCAACATCGTCTACAACGCCCCAGCCGACCTCAAGATCGCCGAAGCTCTGGCCAAGGTCGAGACCGTGGTCCACCACGGACTCTACGCCGACGAGTCGGCCACCAATGCTGCTTGGCATATCAACGGTGCGCACTACCTCGAGAGCTGGGGCGATAGCCGCGCCTTCGACGGCACGGTGACCATCCAGCAGCCGTTGATTGCACCGCTCTACGACGGCAAGACCCTCATCGAAGTGCTCAACGCGCTGATGGGTGTCGCTGCCAGTGGGCACGAAACCGTCAAGGGCTACTGGAAGAACCTCCTGGGCACCGACGGCTATGCCTTCGACAAAGAATGGCAGATCACGCTGCACGACGGTGTCATCAAAAACACCGCGTCGCCCGCAGCCGCCGTCAGTGTCACGGGTGCCATCAAAAGCACCGCTGGCGCCGCCAGCGAAGAGCTCGAGCTGGTCTTCCGGGCCGACTCCAGCTTGCGCGACGGTTCTGCCAGCAACAACGGTTGGTTGCAAGAAGTGCCCAAGTTGGTCACCAAACTGACCTGGGACAATGCAGCCCAACTCAGCCCGGCGACTGCCGCCAAACTGGGTGTGCAGAACACCGACGTCGTGAAGTTGTCGTACCAAGACCGTGTCGTCAACGCACCGGTCTGGATCGTACCGGGCCAGGCCGATAACACCGTCGTCGTCCACTTCGGCTTCGGTCGTGGCAAGGAAGTCGGCCGGGTCGGCGAAAACGTCGGCTTCAACGCCTACACCCTGCGCGGAAGCGACAGCCCGTGGCACGGCACTGGGGTTACCGTCACCAAGACGGGCGAGACCTACAAACTCGCCACCACCCAGAAGCACGTCGAACTCGAAGGTCGCGACGAGGACATCTACCCGGTCAAGACCCTGCACGACATTCTCCACCCGGGTGAGCACGGCGAACACAAGAAGCACGAGGTCATCTCGCTCTTCCCCGAGTTCGACTACTCCAAGGGGTATCAGTGGGGCATGCAGATCGACCTCAACGCCTGCAACGGCTGTAATGCCTGTGTGGTCGCGTGTCAGGCCGAAAACAACATCCCCATCGTCGGCAAGACCGAAATCCTCATCGGCCGCGAAATGCACTGGATCCGGATCGACACCTACTTCTCTGGTGACGCCGAGAGCCCGTCCATCTATCAGCAGCCGGTAGCGTGTATGCAGTGCGAACATGCCCCGTGCGAAATTGTCTGCCCGGTTGCTGCCACCGTCCACGACGACGAAGGCCTCAACGTGATGGTCTACAACCGCTGCGTGGGTACCAAGTACTGCTCCAACAACTGCCCGTACAAGGTGCGCCGCTTCAACTTCTTCCAGTATGTCGACGACGAGACCCCTTCGCTCAAGTTGCAGCGCAACCCTGACGTGACGGTCCGTGCCCGCGGTGTGATGGAAAAGTGTAACTACTGTGTCCAGCGCATCAACGAAGCCCGCATCGATGCCGACCGCGAGAACCGTCAGATCGTCGACGGCGAAGTCGTCAGTGCCTGTCAGCAGGCCTGCCCGAGCCAAGCAATTGTCTTCGGCAACATCAACGATGCAGCGGCGCGCGTCAGCCAACTCAAAGCGCTCGAGACCAAGT
>JBJOJU010000278.1:0-3500 GCA_046046485.1 Chloroflexota bacterium
AGAATCGCCCGCAGTAACGGCCTGGCCAACAAGAAGCGTTCGGAGAAAAAGATGTTGCCCTCGGTCGCGAGCGCATCGGCAGCAGCAGCCAACGACGACGCCGCGCCGACGATGTCGCCGATACGGTCGCGCAGCAACTGCGTGTACAGCAGCTGTTTGGCATACTCCCACTCGTACAGCGCCCGCGATTCGTCGATGCCTTCGTAGCACTGCAAGCGGATGAGCTCGCGCCCGGTCGCAGCGGCAGTGGCTTTGGCGAGCTCGGTCTTGCCGGTGCCGGCAGGGCCTTCGGCCAAGATCGGTTTGCCTAGGCGCGAGGCCAAAAACAACGTGGTCGCGATGGATTCGGATGCGATATAGTGGTGTTCGGCGAGACGGGTACGGACCTGGGTGATATCGCGGAACATGCGCTCCTCCTGACACAAGACAAGACCAGCGGCACAACGGTGCTCGTGTTATCGTACCAGGAAGCACCCCAACCCCTGGTACCTGAAGCCCGGCTGATATGTACCAAACAGATGCATGGTGTTATAATGCACTATACTCTGTAACACGTCGCCCACAGAGCACGAGGACACACGACAGCCAAAGGTACGGAGCATGACTGTTCAGCCTCGCATCCACGGTCGATACCGCGTCGACGAACGACTCGGTGCGACCCGCATCGCGACCGTGTATCGCGCCTACGACGACAAACTCAATCGCCCCGTTTTGCTCAACCTGATGCGCAGCCATCTGGTCGATCAGCGTGGGATCCGCGAGCGCTTCATCTCTGATTCCGAGCTCCGCGCACGCAACGTCCACAGTGCGCTCCCCGAGGTCTACGACAGCGGCACCATCGAAGACCGCCCTTTTTTCATCACCGAGTTCATCACCGGCAAAACCCTCAAAAACCGCGCCCCGGTGACCCCGATCGAAGCGTTGCAATACATCCGCCAAATCGTCGCCGTCGTCAAGGCCTGCCAAGAATCACACATCCCGCACCCGCCGATCAGCTCCAATGACTTCGTCGTCATCAGCGAAGGGCACGTGAAGTGGATCGAAAATTGGACGTTGTCGCCCACCGAGGTGCTCGTCGACATCGCCGGCTACCGCGCACCCGAGCGGCAGCAAGGCAGCGGCGAGACGGTTGAAAGCGCGATCTATGCGGTCGGGATCCTCCTGTTCGAGATCTTGGCCGGCTTCCGGCCCTTCAGCGGTGCCAACCCCGACGAAATCCTTGGTCAGCACACCAGCAGCGACATCCCGCCGGTGTCGGCGGTGGTCAGCGCGGGCTGCCCGCCCGAAATCGACGATCTCATCATCCGCTGCACGGCGCGCAACCCCGCCGACCGCATCGCGAGCTGCGACGAGTTGCTCGAGCTCATCGAGCAAAAACGCCGTGATCTGGTCATCGGCGGCAACGGCACCGGGCCGTTGAGCGAAGACACGGTCGATGCCCACCCCAACAGCCACGGCAGCGCACACCCGCCGCGACAACGCCCACGCCGACGCACCTGGTTCCGCCGGCTGGTCATCGCTGGGCTCCTCGCTGCGCTCGTGGGCGGTGGTTGGTACGGCAGCACAACGCCGCAAGGGGCTGCGTTCCTGGCCGGCATCGGGCAATCCATCGGCGGCATCAGCCTGCCCGGTGCAGTGAGTGGGCTCTTTGCCGACAACAGTACCCAGAGCCAGGCGTTGCAGGTCAACGGCGACGCTGCCCTAGCGATCCACGCCGAACCCGCCTCGACAGGCGCCGAAGTAGGCCAGGTGCCCGCGGGCAGCGACGTCGAATGGATCGACGGTCCGCAGAGCGGCGACGGCACCGCCTGGTTGAAAATCCGCTACACCAGCGCCGGAAAGACCATCGAAGGCTGGGTCCCCCAACAACGCTTGACCGCACCAACACCCTGACGAGGCCCGCATGCACACACTGGAAGCGCTGATACCGAAACTCAAAACAGCGCAGAAGCTGGTGGTCGTCACCGGCAGCGGGCTGTCAGCCGAAAGCGGTGTCGCCTCGTTTCGGCAGGCGATGGTCGGTCCGTGGGCCGCCTACGACGTCCGCGATCTCGCCACCCCACAAGCCTACGCCCGTAACCCACGCCTCGTCTGGCAGTGGTACGACTACCGGCGCCGCCAGAGCGAATCGGCGACCCCCTCGCCGGCACACCATGCCCTGGTCGACCTCGAACAATACATCCCCGACTACCTCCTCGTCAGCCTGGCGATCGATGGGCTCCACTGGCGGGCCGGGTCGCGCGACATGGTCGAGCTCAACGGGTGCGTCCAGCGGACGCGCTGTGTCGAAGCCGGCCACCTCGGCGATTGGGAAGAAGAAGGCGACGTCCCACCGCGGTGCCAACGCTGTGGGAGCCCGCTGCGGCCCGACGTGGTCCTCCTGGGCGAGGGCTATGCCCGCCACGACGTACGGCGCGCCCAGACGGCCATCGGCGAGTGCGATACTCTGCTGTGCATCGGCGACCTCGCGACCAGCGATCCGGTTGCCCAGTTCCCGTTTGCCGCGAAACGCGCCGGCGCGACGGTATTGACCATCAACACCGACCCGGCATCGATCTACTCGGTCATGGCCGATGTCTGGGTCGCTGCGACGCCGGGCACGGTCGTCCCGAACCTCGTCGCCGCCGTCATCGGGCACTCCGATGCGGGTGGTGTGGCATGACGCAGACCGAACACACCATCATCCGGCCGTGGAACCGCTACGACGACGAGCGCAGTTATCGCTGGCCGGCATACAACGACCCCTTCGAATCGATCTGGAATCTCCAGCGCGTCCAGTCACCGTTCGCCGGGCACTGGTTCAGCGACATGGTCACCCCACGCCGGCACTGGGCGGTCGAAAGCCGCAGCGGTGAGCTGATGGGGCGGATTTCGCTGCGCGACATCGACGCCGCCAAAAAACAAGCCCGTCTGGGGATCACCATCTCGGCCGCGTTCGTCGGCCGCGGTTTGGGTACCGAAGCCATGCGCGGCTTCCTCGATTTGTTTTTCGGCGAATTGGGCTTCGAAATCATGGTTCTCGATGTCGCCTCGGTCAACGAACGCGCCGTGCGCTCGTATCGCAGCCTCGGCTTCACGCACGTCGACAGCGACTGGCGCACCGCCTATTACAGCGACGAGCTCCCCAAGCTCGATAACCCGGTCTACGCCCACCTCCTCCCGCATATCCGTATGGCAGACGGGCTGCTTTCGATCGAATTCTTCGAAATGCAGCTGAACGCCGCCGATTGGCGCGCCACACGCACGCCGTCTGCATCCTAGAGGACCGTTCCATGTACCGACGCCCCCACCCGCTCGCGCTCCTCATCGCCCTCGTCGTCGCTGTGCTGGCCAGTAGTTGTCAGATCGAAGGCGGCGTGCGCGATCGCACCCCGGTCGTCCCCAATACGACACCCGACGCGATATTAGCCCCGACGAATCAATCGGTCGCCGATGCCCTGGCCCAACGCAACGATGTGTGGGCGATCGGCATCACCGAGCTCCCCGGCGACCTCTTCCCC